>CAIMKO010000400.1 GCA_903841915.1 uncultured Chitinophagaceae bacterium
AACCCTTACATAGTTTATCATTATATAGTTTAAATTTATTACCGCAATTCAACATCTAACATCTAACATCTAACATCTAACATCTAACATCTAACATCTAACATCTAACATCTAACATCTAACATCTAACATCTAACATCTAACATCTAACATTATGTCTTCATACCCTTTCTACCAAGTCGATGCATTTACCGAACATTTATTTGCTGGTAATCCTGCAGCTGTTTGTCCGTTAAAAAAATGGCTGCCTACAGAGACCATGCAGATGCTGGCCAATGAAAATAATTTATCGGAGACTGCATTCTTTGTCCAGGAGGGTGATACATTCCATATTCGCTGGTTCACTCCAGAACTGGAAATTGATCTGGCAGGTCATCCTACACTGGCAACAGCCTATGTTATCTTTCATGAATTGGGTTATGATAAAAATATCATTCATTTCGAATGTAAAAGCGGTGCATTGTATGTAACCAATAACAATGGTATGCTTGAAATGAATTTCCCGGCACGAATGCCCGAACATTGCAATCCACCATCAGCTTTATTGGAAGGACTGAGCCATCAACCCCAGCATATTTACAAATCAAGAGATTATATGCTCGTCTATAAAGACGAAGCTGAAGTAAGAAAATTTGTTCCTGATTTTGAGTGGCTCAATAAAGTAGATACACTGGGCTTCATCATTACCGCTCCCGGAAATGATTGCGATTTTGTTTCGCGTTTCTTTGTACCCAATTCTGTTATTGGCGAAGATCCTGTAACGGGTTCGGCCCATGCTACATTGATCCCTTATTGGAGTAAAGTGCTCGATAAAACGACCATGGTCGCCAAACAAGTTTCACAGCGTGGCGGTTTGTTGTACTGCGAAGCAAATGACAATAGGGTTACCATTGCAGGTAAAGCGGTGTTGTATATGAAGGGAGAATATTTTGTCTGAACGGGGATTTTGGAGGATTCAATAGATTAAAAAGATTTTTCATCTACCTCAAAGCTAGTGTGGATTGTTGGGTTGAGTCATACTCCTGGACTAAAAAACATCAATGGACAATCTTTTCAATTACATCTCTTACATGAGACTGCTAAAAAAAATAAAACTTATCTGGATGTTTTATTGCAGTTTCATCTTCTCATCGATGTTAATTACATTCTGCTGTTTAGCTTTATTTTGGAGAAATGGTTTCAGAAGTTTTGCTGGAATATTCTGGCTTAAAATAATAACATTAGCATTAACCTTTTATTTCATCAACAGTTATAAAAGCAAAGAATTTTATTATTATCAGAATTTAGGGATTTCAAAAAACATTCTTTGGTTAACTACTCTCCTTTTTGATTTTACACTGTTTTTATTTTTGATCTTTATGATCTATTCAATGAAATGAAACATCAACTGGAAGCCGATAGTATTCAATTAGCATTTAACAACAGAAAAATACTTTCTGATATTTATTTAAACCTTGAAACAGGAAAGATCACTGGCCTGATTGGTCGCAACGGGGAAGGAAAAACATGCCTGATGCAAATTATTTATGGCAGTTTGAACTGCGAAAAGTCGATCCGTATTGATAATATCAGTCAACCAAAAGCATTTCAATATCCAGAGTTATTAATGTATCTGCCTCAATTTAATTTTATCCCTAAAAGGCTTTCAGTAAAAAGAGTATTTAATGATTTCGAACTAGACTATTCATTATTTGAAAAAAAGTTTCCTGAGTTTACTTCAAAATATAAATCAGCCATCAATAATTTATCCGGGGGTGAGCATCGGCTAGTAGAATTATATATTCTCCTAAAATCAAAGTCGCAGTTTGCGATGCTTGATGAACCATTTACACATTTGAATCCTCTACAAATAGAAAAAGTTATTGAGTTATTGAAAGAAGAAAAACCGAATAAAGGAATCCTGTTAACCGATCATATGTTTAACCATGTAACAGAAATATGCGATACTATTTATCTTCTGGCAAACGGAAAAACTCATTTCATAAAAAACATGGAAGAAATTGAGAAACTGGGTTACACAAAATCAGAATTCATTCAATAATATTTCATAAATTACTTATTATTTAAAAAGCTATTTTAATGAGTAATATCAAACTTTTTGAAAGCAAGCAAATCCGCTCTGTTTGGAATGAAACAAATGGAAAATGGTATTTTGTTGTAGAAGATGTTGTAGCGGTATTAACTGACTCCAAAGATCCAAAGCAATACATTAAACGTATGCGGCAAAGAGATGAAGAACTTGCAAAAGGATGGGTACAAATTGTACCCCCCCTTTCAGTAGAAACTGCCGGAGGAATTCAAAGGATGGGATGCGCTGATGCCAAAGGACTATTACGTATCATTCAATCCATTCCTTCACCCAAGGCTGAACCTTTTAAACAATGGTTAGCGCAGGTTGGTTCTGATCGCTTAGATGAAATAGAAAATCCTGAATTAGCTCAACAGAGAACAAGAGAATTATACAAAGCGAAAGGATATTCAGATGACTGGATTGAAAAGAGAATGAGAAGCATTGCCATTAGGGAAGAATTAACTGAAGAATGGAAGAACAGAGGTGTAAAAGAGCAAATTGAGTATGCCATACTGACTGCTGAAATCTCAAAAGCTACTTTTGGTCTTACGCCTGCTGAATATAAAAAAGTTAAAAGCTTGAAATCGCAAAACCTTCGTGACCACATGACCGACCTAGAATTAATATTCTCAATGCTTGGCGAAGCATCTACAAAAGAAATTGTTGTAAATACTAACCCCAAAGGATTTGTTGAAAATAAAAAAGCTGCTTATAGTGGCGGAAAAATAGCTGGCGATGCGAGGAAACAATTAGAAAATAAATCAGGGAAGAAAGTAGTCAGCAGTAAAAATTATTTACCCGATAAAAAGCAAAATAAAAAATTGAATTAATAGCGTCCAAAATCGATTCATTAATATTTTATACATCACTCCCCCACTTTGTATCTTAGCGCCAATCATAAGAAATAATGACTGAAATTAAATCTCATCCCCTGCACATTTATACAGATGGTTCATCGCGCGGAAACCCCGGTCCCGGCGGTTATGGCATTGTTTTATTGTGGGGCGAAAAAAGAAAAGAACTTTCTGCAGGCTATCGTTTAACTACGAATAACAGAATGGAATTGTTGGCTGTTATTGTTGCGCTGAGATCCTTGACAAAAAAGAATATTCCCGTTACCATTCATACCGACAGTCAATATGTAGTGAACAGCATTGAAAAGAAGTGGGTGGACAACTGGATCAAAACAGATTTTAAAGGCGGTAAAAAAAACAAAGATCTCTGGCTGCAATATTTTGAATTAAGCAAACATTTTTCCATTAAAATGAAATGGGTAAAAGGTCATGCAACAAACGCCATGAACAATCGCTGTGATGAACTGGCAACTGCCGCTGCAGATGGAAATCATTTATTGGTCGATGAAGGATATGAGGCTGAGAAATGAATTAGTTTCACACAAAGCAACAAAGAATACAAAGCTCACAAAGGCTGTTTTAAGCCTCTTTGTTTCGCTGTAACCTTAGTTTCTTTGTGTGAAACGATTGTAAGACTAAGCTAATTTTAGACTATAGTTCTTTTTAAGTAATGCATTATAAGAAACAATGATCACAGGCAAATAAACGATGGTTGCGATCAATGAATTCTTATAGAACGGTAATCCATCCTGCATACATAAAAGGAATCCGCTGAAATTCATGGGACGGCCCCATCCGCCATGTCCTGCCCAAACGGTAATATTGGAGATCAGATAAAATAGTGTAGGTCCGGCAACAACGCCAGTTATGATCCTGCTGTAATTCTTTCCCTGCAATACCCAACCAATCAGGGTAATTAAAAGGATCAATGAATAATTGAACCATTGATAAGAATATAATCCTGCAAAAGGAAATAATCCCATTGTATAAAATACCTGAACCAATACATCACTCAAAAACAAAGCGATCAAAGGATATATAAATGATCTGCTCTTATCTTTCACGATCATGCCGGAAAACAAAGCAATGGCCATGATAGGTGAAAAGCCTGACCATTCGATCTTTGGTGCGAACAATAGTTTAGAACCTGTTGCCAACACAACAAGTACTAACGTAAAGAGTAATATTCTGCTTTGAGATTTCATCAATAAGTTATTTGCGACAAAAATAGGTTGAAAATAGATTTTGCAAACTTCTATTTTCCTCAATCTGTGGATAAGCAGCACTATTTATCCGTAGCAGGTACAAAAGCCTTGAATAGGAGGCAATGTCCCGATGAAGCAATGCTGTATTCCTGTCCCGGCAAAACAGCAACAGACTCCCCTTTTCTAATCACCAGATTGAGTCCTTTACTGTTTACCACTCCTGCACCTTCTATCATGATCAGTATTTCCAGAGAGTTGGCAATGCTTCCATATTTATCATTTCCATGCAATTCGATCTTATTGATACCGAAGTCGGGAACAGGACATGGATAATTCTTTTCAATGGCATCGATACTGTTGCCTTTCATTACATTAGGGGTAACACCGATAAAGCTGGTATGCTTCATCAATTCAGTCACGTCAATATGTTTGGGGGTTAATCCGCCACGCAATACATTATCGCTGTTGGCCATCAGTTCAACATTTTGCCCTTCCAGATAGGCATGCGGAATACCCGCTCCCTGAAATACAGCATCTCCCTTTTCGGCTTTTACGATATTGAAAAAGTAAATAGAAAAAATACCGCGGTCAATATTCCTGATCTCCTCCTTGCCTTCAAATAATTTAGCCACCCACCAACCCGGTTGGTCTTTACTTAGTTCATTGTATTCTTTACGCCGCAATTCACGTTTCACCAAATTGAACAGTAATCGATCGATGTCTTCCTGACTCATCTCCATCACAAACTGATACAAACCTTTATATCCGGCGCGTTTGAACAAAGGCAATAAGACATTGAATTCCTGTACATCCTCTAATACCCTTTCCAGCAAAGCTTCCTGTTTAAACCCATGCAGTAACCAGAACTCGCTCAATGCTACCATTACTTCGGGCTTATGATTCTTATCCTTATAATTTCTATTCGCTGCACTGATTGGGATGCCTGCGGCCTCTTCTGCTTCAAACCCTTTAATGGCTTCTGTTTTTGTAGGATGTACCTGAATGCTAAGCATGTCTTTTACATCCAATATCTTGAGCAGATAAGGCAATTCGCCAAACTGTTGAAACACTTTATCTGTAATGATCTGAGCTCGTTCCTCGGTAATGAGTTTGTATAAAGGAACGGACTCATTATCTATCAAAAGATCCGAAGAAGCAGAAGGATGTGCGCCCATCCAGTATTCTGCACAAGGTTTGTGTTCAGTATTTACAAAACCAAGCAATGAAGGAATAAAATCATATCCACCCCATGCATAATGTTGCACTTTCCCTTTGAGTTTAAAAATTTTTTCCTTCAATAACATGACTTTATATTTATATTTGATATTGGAATTCAAATCCATGGACTACCGCAAAGATACAGGCAATAAAGGCGAATCTATCGCTGCTCAATATGTGGCAGAACATGGCTTTACTGTTCTAGAACGTAACTGGCGCTATAAATATTGGGAGGTTGACATCATTGCCTGCAAAAAAAATAAACTACACTTCTTTGAAGTTAAAACAAGGAGCAATGAAAGATTCGGCAAGCCCGAAGAAAGCATTCGCCGCGATAAAATGAATAATTTAAAGAATGCCGCCGAAGAATATCTGTATCAGCATCCCGAATGGAAATATATACAGTTCGATGTAATTGCCATTACATTAAGAGGCGATGAAGTAAGAGAGGTGTTTCTAATCGAAGATGTCTATTTTTAGTAGTTATATATCATTGAGCCTTGAGCCTTGTGCCTTTACAACTTCTCCATCATCCTCTCCACCATATTATAAGTAGCGGGACAATATTCAATATTCTGCTGGTGCACATGAATATAATCCACCATTTTCTTTTTGGTAAGATGCGGGAAACCTGCGCAGTCTGCCGGCCGCACTTCGTAAATAGAACATTTATTGTTTTTGAGATTTAAGAACTGGCAAGGCTGACTGGTATTCATCCAATCGCCATCTTTCTTATCGTAATACAACCATTTATCTTTAAATGCCTGTGCGGTCATTTCAAAATGTGCGGCAATGCGTTTGATATCTTTTGGTGTAAAAGTGGGACTCATTGTTTTGCAGCAATTGGCACAGCTTAAACAATCTGTCTCTTTCCATACTTCAGCATCGATCTCTTCTACCCTTTTATGCAAACCTTTGGTGGGATTTTTTTCCAGCTTCGTTAAAAATCGTTTGAATGCTTTTTTATGGTAACGAACTTTTTGTTTGAAGGAACGAAGATTGATCGGTTGCATTTAATAATTTTAATTGATGTTGGAAGTTGCGAATATAAGTCATTCATGCAAAACGTACATTTGATGATGCGAAGAGAGAAAAACTAAAATCTAAAAAAAGAAAAACTAAAGAGGAGAATCAAAAATTTGAAATCTCAAATCCGAAATGAATTATCATGTGGGAAGGATATAAAAAAGGTTTTAAAGCGTATCTGCAATTAGAGCGTTCGCTGAGCGACAACTCTGTTGAAGCTTATTTGCGTGATGTAGAGAAACTCACGGAATACTTATTGGCCACCGATCAGGCAAAGACACCCGGAGATGTTGAGTTGAAAGACCTGCAGCATTTTATTCAATGGATCGCCGAACTGGGTATGACGGCAACATCACAATCCAGGATCATTTCGGGGATCCGTGGATTTTATCATTACTGTTTATTAGAAAAGATCTCAGCCACCAATCCTTCCACTTTATTGGATGCACCCAAGACCAAAAGGGCATTGCCCGATTTTTTAAGTTTTGAAGAGATTGAAAAGATCATTGCCCAAATTGATCTTAGTACTAATGACGGCGGCAGGAATAAAGCCATTTTGGAGACCATGTACAGTTGCGGTTTACGCGTGAGTGAACTGGTAAATTTAAAGATCAGTTGTTTGTATCTCGATGTTGGTTTTATACGTGTGATCGGTAAAGGTGATAAAGAAAGATTGGTACCCATTGGTACCGATGCCATCAAATTCATTAAAATTTATAAGGATGATATCCGTGTACACCAATCCATTCAAACCGGGTTCGAGGACATCTTATTTTTAAATAACCGCGGCAAGAATTTATCGAGGGTGATGATATTTTATATCATTAAAAGTTTGGCACAAAAAGCAGAGATCAAGAAAAATATCTCGCCCCATACTTTTCGTCATTCCTTTGCTACACATTTGGTGGAAGGTGGCGCAGATCTTCGTGCAGTGCAGGAAATGCTGGGTCACGAAAGCATTACAACCACTGAGATCTATACGCATTTAGACAGAGATTTCCTGCGTAATACTTTGCAACAATTTCATCCCGCATTTCAAAAATAGTTCATTCACGGCCTTCTGTTTTTTGCTACATTACAGTTGAATTTC
>CAIMKO010000401.1 GCA_903841915.1 uncultured Chitinophagaceae bacterium
AGCCGCCGCTGATGCCCGATCCGATCACTATTGCGTCATAGGTTTGATCTGCCATGTTTTTTGTTAGGTTTATTTTTTGTTACAAACATTTTTTCTATGCTCATTGACTGTTGCGTTGCATATTTGTACTTCAGGAGCTTAATTGAACAACGCAAGACGTAAGTCGTTAATCGCAAGTGAAGAACCACAAACTAGCGATTCACGATTATCGATTCACGTTTCTTTTCATCACACATCACAAACAGAAATCGCTTCTTTCAATGAATCTAATTTGTTTTTATACGTTGGCACAAATTCCTGCGCTACATAACCTTTATACCCTGTTTCAACAATGGCACGCATTACTGCAGGATAATGCAGTTCCTGAGTGTCATTGATCTCGTGTCTTCCCGGAATTCCTCCTGTATGATAATGGGCAATGTATTGGTGATACTCTCTGATATTCCTGATGATATCTCCTTCCTGAATTTGCATGTGGTAAATATCGAACAAGAGTTTAAAGTTTTCTGATCCTACCCGCTTACATAATTCAGCACCCCATTCTACATGATCGCACATATAGTCTTTATGATCGATCTTGCTATTCAATAATTCCATCACCATTGTAACCCCGTTCTTTTCTGCAAGAGGTAAGATCTTTTGTAAAGCGGTCATACAATTTTTCATTCCTGTTTCATCATCCATACCCTCCCGCTTGCCGGTGAAACAAATTAAATTCTTGTAGCCTGCTTTTGCCATGACAGGAATTACTTCTGCGTATTCATCTATTAATTTTTGATGATAAATAGGATTATTCAATCCTTTATTCAAATTATTATCTCCCGAAGTATAACACATAGAACTATGTATGCCGTGCTTTTGCATGATCGGCCAATCTTTGGGACCGGTAAGATCAATCGCGTTAAATCCTATTTCTTTAACTGCAATGCATAATTCATCCAAAGAAAGATAGCTGAAAGTCCATCGAGAGACCGAGTGATTGATATTTCCTTTTAATGCAAAAGCGCTTATTTTGTTGTTTTTTGCTGCGGCAATAAAAGGAGCAACAGCTAATGCAATAGAACTTGCAGTTAGTTGCTTTATTAATTTTCGTCTGGAAGTTTTTTCGTTCAATTCAATCATTTTAATTGGGTAGTTTTTTATACAGCTTTTTTAGGCTCTTTAAAAAACAGCATAAATAAAATAAGTATAGCACCTGCAATTACCGCAGGTATCATCCAGATATTTTTCCAATGATGTCCGCCTCCTGCAATTGCATAGTGATCGGCTACCAAGCCTGCGAACCAAAAGCCGATCAGCATTCCAACACCGTAAGTTGCTAATGTGATCATGCCCTGAGCCGAAGAACGAATGCGTTCACCGGCGCGCTGATCAGTATAAATTTGACCCGTAACAAAGAAGAAATCGTAACAAACACCATGTAGAATAATTCCTCCGTATAAAAGCCAGATCCCGGATGCTGCATCACCAAATCCAAACATCAAATAACGAACCAGCCAGGCAAGCATCCCGATCAGTAACATTTTTTTTATCCCCAGCCTTGTAAAAAAAAGCGGCATTAAAAATAGAAAAATAGTTTCGCTCATTTGGCCCATTGTCATTTTACCTGCAGCCTTATCAACGCCGATTTCATTCAGAAAAATATTCGTTTCCTGGTAATAGAATGCCAGCGGGATACAAATCAATAATGATGCAAGAAAAAAAATGAAAAAGTTTTTATCTTTTAATAAACCCAAAGCATCCAAGCCCAGGATCTCGCCCAGATTAGCTTTGCTGCCAGCTTTAGGAGGTGGTGTATCAGGTAACATAAAGCTATAGATTCCTAAAACGGCAGAAATGACAGCAGATATTAAAAACGTAGATTTCAATTCGCCTTTTTGCTCTAACGCCAGCCAGCCGATCAATAAGCCTGCTGCAATCCAGCCAATGGTACCCCAAACTCTGATATAAGAAAATTGTTTTTCTGGATTGGTCATTTGTTTAAAAGAAACTGCATTCACTAATGCCAGAGATGGCATATAGACAATCATATAGATCAACAGTAAACTATAAAAGGAAGAAAAATTATCGACAGTAGAGAGATAATACATGATGACAGCCCCCGCAAGATGCAACACTCCCAATATCTTTTGTGCCGAAAAGAATCGATCCGCAATTAATCCAATAATGAATGGGGCGATGATGGCTCCCAATGATTGTGTTCCGAAAGCTAAACCGATCTGAATACCATCGGCAGAAAGTTTTGTGCCCAAATAAGTTCCAAGGGTTACGAACCAGATTCCCCAAACAAAAAAGTTGAGGAACATCATCAGTGATAATTTAAATCTTGTTGCAAATTGCATAATCGTTAGGTTTATTCTTTTTGGAAAAGATTTTTAAATGTAATTTTTTATTTTCGAAAAACAATTTTGCTTTTCAGATTTTGATAAATATCAACCGGATTCTTTTTGTTAGCAAGCCAAAAAAAATCATTGGTTCATCATCCGATATTACGATCTTTAAAACCTAAACGAATTTTGCCATGAAAAGAAAATTAAGATATGGAATGATAGGTGGGGGTAAAGACGCTTTTATTGGAGCCATCCACCGTATCGCTGCAAATATGGACGGTTTGATCGAATTATCCTGCGGTGCATTAAGCATCAATCCTGCAGTTGCTGTTGAGTCAGGTCGTTCACTTTTTTTAAGTGAAGACAGAATCTATCTGAACTTCGAAGAAATGATCAAAAAAGAAAGTCAATTACCCGCTGATAAAAAAATTGATTTTGTAACCATTGTTACACCCAACTTCGCTCATTTTGCCCCGGCCATGATGGCATTGGATCATGGATTTAATGTAATAATAGAAAAGCCCATTGCATTTTCACTGGATGAAGCAAAACAACTAAAACAAAAAGTAGAAGAAACAGGATTATTCCTTTGTTTAACACATACCTATTCCGGTTATCCCATGGTGAAGCAAGCACGTGCTATGGTGAAAGATGAGGTATTAGGGAAAATAAGAAAAGTTTGGGTAGAATATCCGCAGGGATGGTTAAGTAAATTGAGTGAAAGAGAGGGCAATGTTCAAGCTGCATGGAGAACCGATCCCAAGAAAAGCGGTAAATCCGGATCGATGGGAGATATTGGGACACATGCCGCACATTTAGCCGAATATATTACCGGTTTACAAATAACAGAACTATGCGCCGATCTGAATATCATGGTGGAAGGAAGAGCATTGGATGATGATGGAAATGTGCTATTGAAATTTAATAATGCTGCAGCCGGGGTATTAATGGCTTCGCAGGTTGCAGCGGGTGAAGAAAATGCATTAAAGATCCGAGTTTATGGAGAAAAGGGTGGTCTTGAATGGGCGCAACATGAACCCAATACTTTATTAGTGAAATGGCTGGATGCACCAACACAAATATTAAGGGCAGGTGGAAATTATGGAGATCGCTTATCGAGTTATGCAACTAGTAATTGCAGAACACCCGGCGGACATCCGGAAGGTTATCTGGAAGCATTCGGAAATATTTACCGAAATTTTGCATTGACTTTATCTGCTAAAATTGATGGCACAGATCCAACAAAAGAAAATATAGATTTTCCTACTGTTGATGATGGAATAAGAGGAATGGCATTTATTGATAGTGTTGTAGCTTCTTCAAAATCAGAGATCG
>CAIMKO010000402.1 GCA_903841915.1 uncultured Chitinophagaceae bacterium
ACTCATTAATTTGATACCGAATTTTTCTATTGGAACGATGAATGCTTTGCCGTCCACTTCCTTCATCAATGGCCTTTCGCCACGAATACCGAACATGATGGGTACACTAGGCCCATAAATATCGGCATCCATCAACCCCACACTGGCACCGCCTTCGGCCAACGCTAAAGCCAGGTTTGCTGCAACGGTGCTTTTACCCACACCGCCTTTGCCACTCACCACCGCAATAATATTTTTTACGCCATTCAATACCAGTTGCCCGTCTTTTCTATTGCTAGAAGTATTGGCGGTAAAATTCACCTGGACAATAGCTGCCTTATTTACTAAAATTTTAATGGCATTCTCGCAAGCGGAACGCATCATATCCTTCATTGGACATGCAGGAGTGGTTAAAACAAGCGTAAAGCTTACCGTATTGCCGTCAATGGCAATATCCTTGATCATATTCAATGTAACCAGATCTTTTCCCAGATCAGGTTCCTGTACATTGCTCAGTGCTTTGAGAATTTCGGCTTCAGTCATCATGAAAGTTTTTGTTAAAAAGCTGGATCGGGCGCAAAGTTAACCATCAGGCACTTTACTTTGTTACGAATTACAAAGTATAAATAAAGATGTTTATCATTTTTAAATAATTGAATTGCTATTTTTGTACGAATGATGAGATCGCTACGATACATTCTTTTACTTATAGGATTTTTTGTTTTGCAGCAGCTAAGGGCGCAGAATGAAACCCGCAGAGATTCAGTCATCCAGTTATTTGGCGTGGTGATGACTTCTGATAGTTTACGTGCTGTTCCCGCCGCCAGCGTTATCGTGATAGGCAAAGGCAGAGGTACCATTACTAATAATGATGGCGTGTTTTCTATCGTAGTTTTAAAGGGAGATCATATTTTGTTTTCATCGATAGGATTTAAAGACAAGTCTATTTTCATACCAAGAGACCTGACCGAAACACAATACAGTGTTATTCAGTTATTGGTTTCAGATACCAATTATTTACCCGCCACCATTTTAAAACCTCGCCCTACACGAGAACAATTTGAAAGGGATTTTGCTAATACCAGGGTTCCGGATGATATGTATGAAACAGCCAGACAAAATACTGATCAGGCCAAATTAAGGGCATTGATGGCTACCCTTCCACAAGATGGCAGGGAAGCAGTGAACTATCAGTTAAGGCAAGATGCCAATAAATATTATTACGCCGGACAAATACCTCCTCAAAATATCTTTAATCCCTTTGCCTGGGCAGAATTCATAAAAGCCTGGAAACGGGGTGATTTTAAGAATAAGTCCTCTGGTAACTGATGATTTCATCTTCATCGCTAAATAGCCAATAATTCTTACCTTACCTGTCAATCATCCTCGAAAAGAATATGAAAAATATTTCAGTGATCGGTGCGGGAACAATGGGAAATGGCATTGCACACGTATTTGCACAAAATGGCTTTACAGTTTCATTGATTGATGTGAATGCATCTCAATTGGAAAAAGCATTGGCGACCATTTCGAAAAACCTTGACCGACAAATCGCTAAATCTTTGCTGACGGAAGAAGGCAAAAAGAAAACCTTATCGCAACTCAGTACTTATACTGGTATAACTGCAGGTGTTCAAAATGCTGATCTGATCGTGGAAGCAGCTACTGAAAATATTGAATTAAAATTGAAGATTTTTAAACAACTTGATGAAGCTGCTCCGGCCAAAACGATCCTTGCAACCAATACTTCTTCCATTTCTATCACAAAAATAGCCGCAGTAACCAAAAGACCGGAATCAGTGATAGGCATGCACTTCATGAACCCCGTTCCTGTAATGAAATTGGTGGAGATCATTAATGGATATACCACTAAAAAAGAAGTAACTGAAACTATTGTTGCATTGAGTATACAATTAGGAAAGATACCCTGCGTAGTGAATGATTATCCCGGCTTTATAGCCAACAGGATCTTAATGCCTATGATCAATGAAGCTATTTATAGTTTATTTGAGGGGGTTGCCGGTGTAGAAGAGATCGATACCATAATGAAACTGGGGATGGCACATCCTATGGGGCCCCTGCAGTTAGCTGATTTCATTGGATTGGATGTTTGTCTGAGTATTTTAAATGTATTGCATGCCGGTTTCGGTAATCCTAAATATGCAGCCTGTCCATTATTGGTAAATATGGTAACAGCCGGTAAAACAGGTATAAAAAGCGGAGAAGGGTTTTATGTTTATTCAGCTGGAAATAAAGATCTCATTGTAAGTAATCGATTTAAATAATAATATCCATGTTTTTTATACTCTCCAAAATATTTGATTTTTTGATGGCGCCCATTTCATGGATACTGATCTTATTGATATGGATGATCATTGCAAAATCTAAGAAAGCAAAGAAAAGATTATTGTACATAATAATATTAGTTGCAATTATATTCTCCAATCATTTCATTTACCGAACATTTGTTTTAGCATGGCAAATAAAACCAGCAACTATAGAAAAAGGCAAGAGCTATTCTACAGGTATCTTGTTAGGTGGATTTACAGGATTTGATATTGACAAAAGAGGATATTTTAACGAAGCCGCTGATCGTTTTATTCAAGCAGAAAAACTATATCATCAGGGTTTTATTCAAAAAATAATTATAAGTGGAGGATCAGGACAATTAATTAATAATGAAGCTAAAGAAGCCGATTTTGTAAAAGGCGAATTGATCGCAAGTGGTGTTAAAGAAAATGACATAATCATTGAAAATAGTTCTCGCAATACATACGAGAATGCTGTCTTTTCAAAAAAAATAATTGATTCATTACAATTGAAAGGGCCCTATGTGTTAATCACTTCAGCCACACATATGCCAAGATCAATAAAGATCTTTGAAAAAGCCGGTATGAAAATAATCTCTTTTCCTAGTGATTACCATGTTTTTAATTCACATATTTCATTTGAAGATTTTGTAATACCAAAACTTAGATTATTAAACGAGTGGGGAATTATTTTTCATGAAATAATAGGACTGAAAGTGTATCAGTTAACCGGCAAAGCCTGATCATATCATCGTTGCAGTAATAGTATGCATATCATTTATTTTGTACAACACTTCCTCTAATCTCGCTTTAGGTATTCCGATCTTCAATAAACAGAATAATTGCATCTCCTGATGGAGGATACTGCAGTTAAATTGCTTTACAACTGTCATTACTTCATTCATTTTTGTATAATCGAAATGAAGTTCGTATTTTATTTCTACTTGCTTTTGTACCACAGGAACCATTTGTAAAGTCAATGCAGCAGCCGTTTTATACGCATTGATCAAACCAGGAACACCCAGTAATGTTCCGCCAAAATAACGAACAACAATTACGGAAATATCTGTCAATTGTTTACTGTCAATTTGGTTTAAAATAGGCTTACCCGCAGTGCCGCTTGGTTCGCCATCATCACTAACCCGAAAATTATTGCCGTCAATTCCAATACGATAAGCAAAACAATGATGCAATGCTTTAGGATGTTCTTTCTTTAGTATTTGTAAATAATTTTTTGCTTCATCCGTTGTAATTACAGGATAAGCATATGCAATAAACTTACTTCCTCTGTCTTTAAATTCTGCGATTGAAGATTGGTTGATCGTATAATAAAAATCCTGATCTATACTTGTTTTACTCATGTCTATAATATTGAATCAGGTCATTTCTATACTTTTCCTCAGTCACCAATAAGGCATTTCTTAATTGAGGTGCTGCTAATCCATCACCCACTAACAAAGACTCATTAGTGATTACTCTTGCTTCGTCCCAAATATCTGCATCAATAAAAGATTGCAATATCTTCGCGCCACCTTCCACTAAAATGCTTTGGATATTTAATTGATAACAGGCATCCATTATTTGTTGAATTACATTCTCCTCATTATCCAGGCGATAAAAAATTGTATTATTATTATTTTCTTCCTGTTTAATATTATTGAAAATAATTGTCCTTTGGCTATTGTCGAAAATCTTTAAGGATGGCGGCAGTCTCAAGTGCTTATCCAGTATCAATCTTATGGGATTTTTTCCTGTCGTAAATCGATTATTCAATGAAGGATCATCGAACAAAGCAGTATTGGTTCCGATAAGAATAGCAGCCTCTTCACTTCTCCATTGATGTACTAAGCGATTACTAAATTCATTTGAGATCAAAAGCCGCTCTTTTGAAAGAGCAGCAATTTTTTTGTCAGCCGTTTGGGCCCATTTTAAAATAATATAAGGCCTGCGTTTTTCATGAAAAGTAAAGAATCGTTTGTTCAATTCCTTTGATTCCTTTTCAAGAATACCAACTATAACCTCAATTCCGACTTGTTTCAATTTTTCAATTCCTTTTCCATTCACTTCCAGAAAAGGGTCTCTGCAACCAATAATCACTTTAGGGATTTTATTCTGACTAATCAGATCCGCACATGGTGCTGTTTTACCAAAATGTGCGCAAGGTTCTAATGAAACATATAATGTTGATTGACTGATCAATGTTTTATTCCTTTCAGCAACACTGTTGATACAATTCACTTCCGCATGGGCTTTCCCAAATTGTTGATGGTATCCCTCACCGATGATACAATCCTTATTTACTAATATCGCCCCTACTAAAGGGTTGGGTGCAACATATCCCCTCCCTAACTTTGCCAGTTCCAGGCAACGATACATATATGATTCATCTTTTGTCACTTGTCAAAACTAATTGAAAAAGCAGTAGCATTGCAGAATGAGTATTCAGGAAGCCTATAAAAAATTATTGTTTCAGTTATACGAATTGTACGATAATCGTGAAGCTGCAAATATTGCAGATATGGTGATTGAATTTGTTACCGGCCAGCGGAAAACTGATCGCATCATATATAAAACGATTCCATTAAATTTTGAGCAGCAGGAGCAATTAGAGAACCTTACTCAAGAATTATTACAATATAAACCGGTACAGTATGTATTGAAAGAGTCCTGGTTCTCAGGTATGAAATTTTTTGTGGATGAATCAGTCCTGATACCAAGACCCGAAACAGAAGAATTGATCGAATGGATCATTCAGGAAATTAAAGAAAATAAGATCACTTCGGATAGCGTTCTTGATATTGGAACGGGAAGCGGATGCATTCCAATATCATTAAAAAAAAGGAATGAAAAATATGCTGTTTCTGCACTTGACATTAGCGAAGGTGCTTTAAAAGTTGCTGCAAAGAATGCAAATGATCTTAATGCAGAAATCAATTTCATTTGTTCTGATTTCTTAGATGAAAAGAACTGGAATGAATTTCCTGTTTTTGATATCATTGTTAGCAATCCTCCCTATGTAAAACAATCCGAAAGCGAAACGATACGAAAGATCGTTATCGATTTTGAACCACATCTTGCATTGTTTGTTCCTGATGAAGATCCCTTACTCTTTTATAAAAAAATAGCAAGGTTCGGCAAAGATCATCTTTCTAAAACAGGAAATATATTTGTTGAGATCAATGAAAGTTTGGGAAAAGAAGCAACGACACTTTTCAGAAAAGAAAACTTTACTGTTGAAGTAAGAAAAGACATGCATGGAAAAGACAGAATGCTGAAAGCCGGCTTTATAAACAACTAAATGATCTTATAAATAGCCCAATTCTTTGTTTCAAACATAAGAATCGGGCGAAATTGCTGGCGTATTTCCATTTGGTGAATATTATAATCATTCAATACCGTAAAGCTTCTCAACCTATTAATTGATTTTGCCACACAAACAAATCTGGCGCCTAATTTTGGATTTTCTACAATCGTTATAAAATTATTATTATTCGGAAGAATAACTGTTTTCAATGTCCGTAAATGCGCCATTATTTTATAGGCAGCTGCATCATCCATCAGTATTTTATGCGTATCATCTGTTATGTCGGAAATATAAGAGGCTAACTGATATTCTTCTGAAGTCTGACGTTCATCCTTCCACTTACTCACTTTCTTTAACGAAGAGAAAAATAGTCTTTCTTCCACATCACTTGAGTGAATGAAGTAAAAAATACCCGTAAATATATTTGCGATCGCTACGGCCATAATAATAGGATACAGTAGTTTTGTTTTGTATTTCTTACCGGCATAAACACTTAGCCCCAATAATGCAATAACCAAAAAGATAAGGTAATATTCAATGGTAATATAAATTTGATTATCCAGCAAAATGATTGAAATAAGTATAAATGGCGCCAGTAGTGTAAATAATTCGTATAGATTTCCTTTAAATAAAACAAAGAGCAATACCAATAAAGGGGTTAATAAAAGTATGTATATCTGAAAGATGATATGATTCTGTTCCCCAACATTATCCACTGCACCGGAGGCAATTAGATTACCGATGGATTCATTTCCTGTAACGTGCCAGTTTGCGTATTGGCTGGTCAAAAAATAAGTTGCATCGCCTGCATGATAGAAATTTAGTGTCTTAAATAAATATAATGCTCCAATAGGTAATAAGAATACGATGATATAAATAGCCAATGTTCTGTTTGCTAACTTTCTTCTTTGAGACCTATTATTCAATGATTCGAAATATTGCAAAACAGGCGGCTGATCTTTTTGGAGTTTTAAACCTTGCAATGAAACAAGAAATATAAAAGGGAAGAACGCTAACAGCATCCAGATAAAATTATAGTCACAAAACACCAGACAGGAAAGATAAATACTTGCCATTGACAGATAGAAAGAAGTCTGGCTTCGATAATAATTAAAAAGGCTTCTGAATACTAAATAAAAGAATAAAAGTATAGAAGCGACACCCCTCCCTGATGTTGCTGCATAAATGATCCCAGGGTGGAAAACAAAGACCAGTAGTAACATCGGCAAAAATACCCTGCGAGGCAGTTGTGATTTTGCAAAATCATTTAGCAATAAGAAGAACAAAATAGTTGTAAATGCTGTTGATGCTAATATAGGTGCAAAGGGATATCCAAATGGGGTGAAAACAATTGAAGACAAAAATATCAAACTGGGAAAAGTAGTACCTAATGTAAGCAACGTGTTATCTTCTGTTTCAAAAAGCAGTTTTATTTTTTCGGCGATAAACATTGCTTCAGAATGTTCATACCCTGTACGATGCAATACCCAGGAAACAAGGATATAGTACACCATCAGAAACAGCGCAATAAATATAGCTATGTACTTTTTTAAAAAGATCATATTGTTTATGTTGCAGCAGCTACAGCAGCATTTACATTTGCGGTTGCAGAAGATGAAACTTTAGTAAGTCCGTGATTTGTTTTTTCCCAATAAAATGGCTTGTATATCAATTGCCAAAGGCCTTTGTAGGCTGCAATGCTGTGCATTAGCCAATACACCGGGTTTAGAATGGCAAATAATATCAATTCGTAAAATCTACGTTTAAAAACAGCCAGCATATTAATGTAAACCATCAGTACATTACCGGCGATAAAATTAAATGTTGCGATATACAATACCCAATCAGGGAAAAGTTCTCTGACAAAATTAAAATTGAAAATGATGTAGAACAGAAAGAACACCAACAATACCGGATATAATAAAAATGTAAATGAAGTTCCGCCAATAAAGAAGTTGAATCCGAAGAAACCCTGCCATCCAAGACGTCTTATCAACGAAACCGGATTACGCATGTGCACTAGATAAGTTTGCATATACCCCTTGATCCAGCGTGAGCGTTGACGGATCCAGTTGAAAGGTTCATTATTTGCCTCTTCCAAAGTGGTGCTGTTAACAACACCTATCTTATATTGTTTATCATATACACGCACACCAAGATCCGCATCTTCTGTAACGTTAAACGGATCCCAAGCACCGAGTTCCATTAATTTATTTAATTTAAAATGGTTGCTCGTGCCCCCCAACGGAATAGGAACATCCAATGTTTCCAAACCTGGCAACATATAATCAAACCAATAAGAATATTCTAAAGTGAACATCCTTGTCAACAGGTTTTCATTTTTATTAAAGTAGTTCAATGCCCCTTGTAAAACCACAAACTCATCAGGCAATTTCCTGAATAATACAACTACCTTTTTTAGCTGATCGGAATCAGGAACATCTTCCGCATCGTAAATAGTTAATAATTCTCCTCTTGAAAAATACAATCCGTAATTACAGGCTTTGGGTTTTGTTTTGGGTGCGTGAAAAGGAACCACAATGGTTTCAAAATTGGCTGGAAAATCCAGGTCTCTTACGGCATTCAACGTTTTATCATCATCTTCTTCTATTAATAACTTAACGTCGAGTTTGGCTCTTGGATAATCAAGACTACGTAGGTTCCATATTAATTTACGAATCAGTTTATCCTCTTTATAAACCGGCAATAGAATCGTATAAACCGGCAACGAAGCTTCATCAACTCTTTTTACATCAGCCTTTGAAACGGCTTCATGCAATTCTGACATAGACCCTCTTAGTGCCAGATATAATTTAAATAAGATGGAAAAAAGGAAAAATACACTCGATAAGAGATTGATAACAATAATGGTTGGCGAGAAATACAATATCAGCATGATGATATTGAAAGCAATGAAACCAAAAGCAAATATTAATTGTGCATTGGTAAATGTTACCAAGCCTGAGCTTTCCGCGTCTTTACGCATTAAACTAAATACCGCTTCTTTTACATAAAATTCACCTCTTGTTTTATGAGCCAACCATGTAATATCCAGATCGGATGCAGCCACAAACCTGATCTTCATCCTGAATTTCACATAGAGGCTATTCATCAATTTTTCATCCAATGGATCTGCAGCTGCTACTAATAATGTTCCATCAATTTCTTTACGCAAGGGGAAATACAGAAATGAATTGAGATGCTGAATATCGCATTGATGAATATATACATCATCTATTTCTTCGTTTCTTAAATCGATCAAGGAGTAATTCTCTTTCTCCAAAAAATCAACATAAACCTTACGTGTCAAAAAACCAAAATTCAGTGCCGCTTTGATAGGTGCATAACTGTACATATTGGCAATCGCTTCTACCTCGTCTAATTTCAAGTGAGTAAAGAAGCCAGCTTCAGCCATCTTATGTAATCCGCACCGGGTCATAGTTTTGTCATTTTACACTGTAAGAATAATTCCTGATTCACTAAAATTTCCTTCGCTTGATTATACAATTTCCTGTGACTTACGAACCCTGTTTCTTACAAAGAAGAAAGCCAATAATACTAATCCCAATAAAATCAATAACAACAAATACTTATAATTTTCCCAGAAGATGGCTAATTTATTTTTTTCGCCACGATATAAAACAGAATTGGAATCTTCAGGCATTTTAAAGAAATAATTACTGATGCCATTACTGTTTGAGATCAGCACATTACTCTCGATCTCAGTAAGCTGTGTACTTAAATTTTTAATAACACTTGCAAATGCATCTTTGTGACTGCTGTCGCCCAAAGAAGTAACCAATAAAACAGTATTTCCTTTTTCCCTGAAAATTTGCGCCATCCCGCTGTTTGAAAAATCATTGATGGAATATGTCAATTGACCTTTACTGTCTTTGTATAATTGGAAATCTCTGTCAAATTGTACAGGTAAATTGCTGAAATTTTTAACAAACTGGTCATTACGTTGCAATAAAGCAATCAGATTAAATCCTCTTAAATCATCGAGTGATGATTTATCTGCAGCCACTAACTGAGGAACGATCAATTTGTTGAAATCGTTCTTAATCGGTGCGTTTAACTGATATAATAATTCACCGATAGAAGAAACAATATTAGAATTATATAAACTTGGTGATATTACAATTTTAGAAGGCACTTTCCTGAATTCTGCAGGGAAATTAAAGAAACTATAAAACTTATTTTCTCTTTCACCGCTGAATGTAAGTGTTGAACTTTTTACGTTTACAAATGCAAAGAAGTTACTAAATCCATCTTTACAAATGTTTGTGCCCGGATGAAATCTAAATTCGACTTCTAAAGTATTGAATTTACTTAACAGATAAGGTTTCAGATCGATATCATCGATGAAGTTTGTTCTATCCATCAACGATGCATTGAAGATCAAATTCTGATTCAGATAGATATTCAGAAAGCCTCTGTCATCTGGTTTTAAAACAGAGAAATAGCTTTCAAGATGAAAAGTAAGTTTATTGGGTATGGCATTGAATTCACTAAGAGAGAAATTATATTTCTGTCTCAATCCGCCAATACCTTCCATCAATGCTGGATTTCCCCCAATATCTTCGAGCGAAGTGATCAATGGAGATGGATTATCAATAGAAACATTACTTGGCACGCCTTCATTGATCAGCATTCTGTCAGAAAATGCACTACTGATCCTTTTATTACTTGCTAATGTATTGATCGCTTTGCGGTATCCGGTTGCATCAGCCCCGGTAACAACCAGTACTAATTTTGAAGTAAAGCCGATATTCACTCTTGCAACCATGATCAATCCCTGACCTTGTGCCAGAGAAGGAATAACCTGTTTAACCAGGTATGGAAGTTTTTCGGTGCTACCAATAACAATACCGCTTGGAACAGTGTCTTGCTGCTGATATATTCCTGTATGAACCGGTAAATGCGAATTTTGCTTTAATAAAGTATAAATAATTCCTCCGGCAGTAAGATCATCCAGATCTGATGATGCTGGTGTATAAACCGAATTAAATTCCTGAATCCATTCTTTGATGCTGCGTTTATAAGAAAGCGGCCCTGAATTATTGAGTGCTACGAAAGACGAATTCTTAACGGCTATCCAGCAAGCAGGGTTATCTACATCTTTACAATATTCATCCCCAACACTCATTTTAGCAGATACTTTCAGTTTAATGAATCTTCCATCAGGCTGTAAATACTTCCTGTTCATCGGCACAATAACTGTGAACATAGTATCGACTGCAGAGGCAATGATCCTTTGTGTGAATACAGGTTCATCTTTTAAATAAACCACCACCACAGAATTATTCGGATTCAATACCTGGGATGCCCGGATATTAATGAAAATCTTGCTTTGATCTACATTGTCGTCAGGTTTTACTTTTAAAAAGTAGCTGAGCGATCCTGTAATACCAACGATCGATTCGTCATCATAACCCATAGATTCGAATGTTCGTTGAGATTGGGCAAGCACACCGCCAATACTGCTAATTAAAAAAACCAAAAAAAGAAGACATTTAGATTTCATATTGTTTCTATTTAAAATTGGGTACAGTTAAATTCTATTCTGTAATAATTTCCTGTGTTTTCATCGCTACTATAAGCAAAAGTTCCTCCCATGGTTTCAGTTAATTTCTTTGCTACTGAGAATCCCATTTCCGAGTCACTTTTCACAGATTCTTTTAAAGACCTGAAGGGTTGTAATTTAGTGAACAGCTCATTCATCTTTGCAACCCCAACTAATTTCCCGATATTAATTACTTCTATCACACACTTGTCATTTTGCCTGTTGGTATGCACCGTAATAATCGAATCTACTTCTGCATAGCGGATAGCATTGGTTAACAGTTTAAACAAAACCTGACTGAGAAATAATCTGTCCAAATGCACCATGATAGGTGATGCAGACAAATGCAATTGCAGGTTGATCTGTTTTATCTGAGCCGAATCTGCCACATCCAAAACCGCCTGTTCCACTTCCGGACTGATATCAAAATTTTCTTGTGTAAACTGCACTTTGGCCTCATCTCGATCAGCCGAAGCAGCCAGTTTCTCAGAAAGATAATTGAGTTTATCATTACCCGTGCTAATGTAATTTAGTATTTCTTTCTGCTCTTCGGAAAGGTTATCGGATTTGTTTTTCAACAGATCTATTGACATCTGAATAGAGCCCGTAAAATTCCTGAAATCATGTAGCATAATATTCAGTGTATTATGCCTGTAATCGTTGAGCACTTTCAATTTCCTGTTGGCATCTTCAATTACATATTTCTGATCGTTTATCTTTTCATTTTGTTCTAATTGCCGATTTTTTGCCTCATCTATCAAGATGTTTTTAGCGATCTCTCTTTTCAGGATCGCATAGCGGTTGTAAGCAATCAAACAAGAAAAAGCCGAAACAACAAAATAAACGCCCCCTCCATGCGAGATCAGCAAATTATACTTATCAACCCTTTCCCTGTTTGAGAAAAGTATGAATATCACAAAATATGTCAGCAAGCATATAAATACAGAATAGATCGGTGGCCAAAAGATAGCTGTATTGATCAGCAAGATCGCCACTGAAAGAATAAGGAAATATGGCATCACATGATTGACCGGGATCATCCCACAAAAAAAAGCATGCATCAGAAGATTGACCACAATAAACCAAGTGATGGTTTTAATATAATTCCACCCATGCTTATTACCAATGATATAAATGGTGTAGGAGATAACAGCTACAATTAATCTGATCAGCATCAGATCGGTCCACATATCTTTCAAAAAGAGAAAATCCAGTAACCAAAATAGCGGAAGGGAAAAAAGAACTGTCCACATTACCACATTAGCATAATAGATACCTTTTTTATTAAGTTCGTCAGCAAACGCCTCTTTATTTATATTTACAAAGGAAAATTTAAAATTATTGGGCATATAGGGTATTATGCATTCTGAAAATCAATTCTTTATTCTGTGAAAATATACATTAAAGTAATAAGAGTTTTTTTAGGGATAAATTTATTGTTTGGTGTATCACTATCCACATTAAGTGCAAAACTTAGGGATGATAATCTGGCGGAAATTAAAAAAAACCTAGGCGGAGGAGTGAATATCTCTTTATTTGAACATTACTGGACAACGCCGGAATTTCTATATCAGGAAGATATTAGCGGAAAAATAAATAATATAGCCAAAGCAGGCTTCAAAACAGTTCGTATCCCCGTAGCATTTGATAATTTTTTGGCACCCAGGTCCTTTAACCTGCAACCACAAATCATCAGCAAATTGAAAGATATTTACAACGCCTGCACAGCAAAGAAACTGAATCTTATCATCACCTATCATTATGGCAAACTCAATAACAACAATACGGCCGGTGAAATAGAACGTATTTCATGGATCTGGAAACAGATCCAACGCCAATTTTCCGGTCAGGGATATTCCAGCCTATTTTTTGAATTATATAATGAACCTGTGATGAACGGTATTCTGTGGAAAAAAACAATTACGACCATTATCCAGAATTTGAGGTATGAAGACAAGAGCAGGATTTATATTGTAGGTGCCGTTAACTATAATAGCCTTGATGAATTAAATGTTATGGGCCGAATACCCGATGATAAACTGTTCTATACCTTCCATTTTTATGAACCCTTTATTTTTACACATCAGGGCGCAGACTGGACAAATAACAAAACTTCCCTTAGAAAATTGCCATACCCTTACAAAAAAAGCAGAATGCCTGCTGATCTATATCTAGAAAAGGGCGCATCGAATGATAAAGAACTAAGCAGATATCCGCAAGAAGCTACCCATGACTATATA
>CAIMKO010000403.1 GCA_903841915.1 uncultured Chitinophagaceae bacterium
CTGATGTTCATTAAACTGATCAAGAATTTGTACCCGCAACATTTTGAATGGAAGCCCTATCCTACCAATGTTAATCCATCTGGAAAAAATCATCTGGATAAATTATTGGGCATCTCAAAAAGTGAAGCATTATTTGAATTACCATTCCATCAATTCTTGCAAACCATCCAGCAAATAACAAAAACCAATATCTGGCAAAAAGAAATTCAACCTTATTTATTGTATTGATCAATTCTATGTTTATGAAAAAAAGAATAGCAACCTCGGTTTATATATCATTGTTCTGCAGTACTACTATTTTTTCTCAGGCCATTCAGATACAACAATCCGATACTAAAACATCTATTCGCGGATTAAGTGTAGTGACCGATAAGATAATCTGGGCAAGCGGCAGCAATGGTAGCGTTGCCAAAAGCACAGATGGTGGAAACAGCTGGCAATGGATGATCGTAAAGGATCATGAGAAAAGAGATTTCAGGGATATCGAGGCCTTTGACAGTAATACAGCTATCATTATGGCTGTTGCAGAACCTGCGCTTATCTTAAAAACAAAAGATGGGGGTAAGAGTTGGGACAAGGTTTTTGAAGACACAACAAAAGGAATGTTCTTAGATGCGATGTGCTTTGCCGATGAAACAACCGGAATGGTGATCGGCGATCCCATCCATACCAAACCTTTTATTGCCATGACGATGGATCAAGGAGACCACTGGATGGATCCGGTAAGAGGCGACTCATCAAAATTGCCCACTTTATTTTCCGGAGAAGCTTTTTTTGCTTCCAGCGGAACGAATCTCTTTATTAAAAGAAATGATGAAAATAAATTGATCGGCGGTTTCGCTTCCGGTGGAATGAAAGCAAGATTCTTTAGCGACAAAGAGAATTTCCCTATTTCGTTGATACAGGGAAAAGAAAGTACAGGATCTAATTCAGTTGCCATCAACAAGGCCAACCAAATGACGATTGTTGGGGGTGATTTTGCCCATGATAAAGACACAGTAGGTAATTGCGCATTATCGAATGATCTAGGAAGAACATTCAGCAAACCAACCATTTCACCGCATGGCTATAGAAGTTGTGTTATATATATTACGGAAAAACAATTGATCGCATGTGGTACATCGGGGGTCGATATTTCAAATGATGGTGGTGATCATTGGCAACTCATTTCTACTGAAAGTTTTCATGTTGTACAAAAAGCAAAACAAGGGACTGCTATTTTTCTTGCCGGTAATAAAGGAAGAATTGCAAAGTTGATCCTATGATGCGATGACAAATACGGTTACACTAAATTTTGTACTTGTCTTTTTACTGTTTCCCTTACTATAAATAGTTTCTGCACATTAAACTTTAATTGTCTTTTAAAGTCAATGTTGCATTCATTGAACAAATCTCGATCATTTATTTTTTTGTTTTGATAAACTAGTGTTTAGTTTTATGCAGCAGGGTTAAATTAAGGCGCTTCGTTCCCGAAGTGCCTCCTTTATTTCTTAAAAGCAAAATAGACCGCTCCCAGAATAAATAAAAAGCTCACCAGGTATTTCTTTTCAAAAGGTTCATTCAAATAAAATACGGCAAATACCGAAAATACGATCAGTGTAATGATCTCCTGCGTAACTTTTAGCTGAAATCCGTTCCAGCCATTGGCAAATCCTGACCTGTTGGCAGGCACCATTAAACAATATTCAAAAAAAGCAATGCCCCAACTCACAAGTACTGCTTTCCAGAGAGGTATTCCTTTTTCCTTTAAATGACCATACCAGGCGAATGTCATGAAGATATTGGACAGCAGTAATAATCCGATGGTTTTCATACACAAAATATTTTACCGAAAGTAGCAGATTAATTCAGTTTGTTTCTATCTTGCCTTGACAGTTTGCCACTTGAAATAAGAACTGCATGAATATTGTACTTATTTATTTCAGAAATGTAGATTATGAAAAAGTTTCAGGCAATCATTAAATTCACCATGGACGAGAACTTTATGACTTTTGTTCCTCCACACCGTACTTATATCAACTATTTGATCAATAAAGGAGTGATAGATATGTATGCAGTAAGCATGGAGAGCCAAACCTGCTGGATCACTTTAAGCGCAGAATCAAAGACAGAAGTGGATAATTATCTCTCAAAAACCCCATTATACAAGTACTGGACCTATGTAATTGAAGAACTGTTTGTATACGATAGTCAGCAATATCGCCTCCCTGCTGTTCAACTCAATTAAAAAAATTTTGGCTGTTACCATACAGACCCTATTTTTGCACTCCCAAATAAACAACGAACTTGTTTTAAAAGGGAGTTTAGCTCAGCTGGTTTAGAGCATTCCGATTTACGATCGGAAGGAATCGGCGGCGATCAAAATAAATAAAGGGAGTTTAGCTCAGCTGGTTTAGAGCATCTGCCTTACAAGCAGAGGGTCGGCGGTTCGATCCCGTCAACTCCCACACAATACTACAAAGGGTTTCAAGCAATTGAGACCCTTTTTATTTTATCCCATTCCGCCACATTTCCGCCACAATACTTATATTATTGAGGCGATTTTATAAGTTTCGTTTCAATTATTGCAATCATTTTGCCTTGTTTCATATTGTCTGCTATATTCTGTAATCCTTTTGTTTCTTAGTTTGATAAAATTCATAACTCTTTTTTTATACATTATATATTCGTCAGTCTTGGAAAATGTCGGACGAGTTTTGAAGTTATCAAAGGCTAAATAAAATTTAATGCTATTGTTTTCATCGATCAAATCTTCCAATAAAAAGAAATGAACATAACCGATAAAATCGTCAAACAAATCGAAGAATTTTTTGTATCGTAATAAAGTGTCATAAATCGGACTTTTTTGTCCCACATAAAAAAGGCGAATACATTCTAATGTTAAGTCAAATCTATCATCAATTAAACTATTTACTCCACGAGCTTGATTGATTGTATGTTTCCCATCGATTCTGTTATTTGGGAAAAGCGTATAAGCTCCAATGGTAGAACCTGTGTCAAAAAGTTCATCTACCTCGCTTGTGATTTGTTTTGTAAGCCAATACTTTCGTTTATGGTTCTTATATGAGTGTGTTATTGCATCGCTACCTAAATAGAATTCTCCAATCTCTGACTTATGATGTAAATAAACACCCGCTTTATTATCAAATAATTGAAAGGTTTTACCATTTGGTAAAGGCTTACTCCATAAAGTCTTGTGGTACTGTCGAAGTCTCGGACTGGTACTGTCAGGGTCTCTGCCTCTTGCATCAGAGTATACATTGAAATTTGTGTCAATTGTCATTTGTCCAGTCAGTTCTTAATTATATTTACGGGTAGATTTATATTAATGTCTTAACTAATGCTTCTCTAAAAGCTGTTGTCTAAATACACACAACCCGCTAATTTATGCTTTAAGATGGTAAGTCTCAATAAACGGTCGTTTTATGAGACAATTCTATTATCCTACTTATTTGTATAAAAATTA
>CAIMKO010000404.1 GCA_903841915.1 uncultured Chitinophagaceae bacterium
ATATAGGATCATGCCTGCAAAAATGGCTTCCAGGCTTCTGCTGCTGCCTGACCAGAATAAATACACCAACGCTGCAATACTTAGCACCATTAATTTCATCAAGGTAGCGGCCATTACTGCACGGACAGAGGCATTGGGATTTTTTTTATCGATGGACCTTGTATGCATGGCAAGGCTCAGCACACTTAAGATAAATAATAAGATATTGGAAGCAAATACAACCAATGAATCTATTTTATGCTTATCAAGGTCTTTCTGATAATAGAGGATCAGACTGTTCACCAGCACAAAAGCGAAAAATAAAGGAAGCATCTTTTTTGCAAATGACTGTTGCTGCATATTATTTGTTTGAGGTATCCTTGATAACTTTTATGATCATTCCTGCTATTACCAGCAAAGGTAGCACCCACAATAATAAAGGAAATTTTATGTCTAATTTTTTATCGGCCCAATTACCCACCCAAATAGCCGCCAGCAAACTGATGAGCAACTGCGTTGCCAGTCCTGCGTATTGCAGCAAGAGATTATTGCGGTCATCTTTCATGGTGCTTAATCGTTTGAAATTTCAGGCTTTGGTACCGGAATGGCCAATGTATCTCTTTGTGTAGGTGCGGTTCCGTTTAATACTTTTTTTACACTCTCTAGATATTGTTCGCGGTACTG
Source organism: uncultured Chitinophagaceae bacterium (assembly GCA_903841915.1). GTDB lineage: Bacteria > Bacteroidota > Bacteroidia > Chitinophagales > Chitinophagaceae > CAIQDX01. The sequence continues at coordinate 664 of CAIMKO010000404.1, forward strand.
AATGGTTTGTTCCAGAGAATCGGTACGTATTTTCAATAACTGTAATTCGGCCCTGCTTTGTCTGCTGCCATAACCGGGTACATAATATTTTAAAGGGGTAAAAATGACTAGTGCTACCGACATACTTACCAACAGTACGAAAATGGTACTGAAACCCACATATACACTAAGTCGGGTTAATTTAAAAGTAACCACTTCCTCATAGGTATCATCATTCATGATCACCAGGCGGTATTGGTTACTCAGCCTTTTTAAACGATTATCATTCTCTAATTTAGCCATTGTGTTAAATAGGGTGTAAATGTACGGATGATTCAGGCCTCAAACATACAGAAATGGAAAATATCTGTAGTTTTAAAACACAGTATATTTGATTGACAACTATGATTTTCAGGACTAAGCATTATTTACGGCAATTGGCTTTTACGGCAGCAGTTTTATTGCCGGGGATGAGGGTATTTTGTCAGCCGAATACTACGGTACATCTCGACAAAAGCAAACCTAAACAATATGAGGAGCGAAAATTGGCTTCTGAAAAAACACCCGACAGAAAGATCAGCGCCACCAAAAAATTCTATCAGAATACAGTAACGCATTATAACTACTATTTTAATGCTAATACAAAACTGAATGATATTATCACTAAAGCAAAATCTTCGAATAAGGATGATTATACCCAACTGCTCAGCTTTTATAATTACAGTTTAGATAATACGTCAAAAGAAAAAATAATACTGGATACCATCATTTACAAATGCAATGCAGGGATCTTATTGCATGACCTGAGGAATTCATGGGTGGATGATCTCTATCTCCTGCTGGGTAAAGCATTTTTATTGCGCAAACAGTTTGATTCTGCGGCACAGGTATTTCAATACATCAATTATATCTATGCCCCAAAAGATGATGGTTATGATGTATTACTGGGAAGCAATAGCAGTAATACCAACGGTGTCTTTACAGTAGCTACAAAAGAAGATGAAAACTTATTGAAAAAGATCTCGAGTAAACCTCCGGCCCGCAATGAGAGTTTTATCTGGCAATCAAGGAATTATTTAGAACAGAACAGATTATCTGAAGCATCAGGCTTACTTTCGATTTTAAGAGCAGATCCTTTTTTTCCGCAGCGTTTACAGACCGACCTGCATGAAATGATCGCCTATTCTTTTTACAAATTGCAGGTGTACGATAGTGCCGCATGGCATTTACAAAGAGCATTGGATAATGCTGCCACTGTTGCGGAACAGGCAAGATGGGAATTTTTATGCGGACAGTTATATCAACTTTCAAAAAAGAATGATGCTGCCATTACGCTATTTGAACATGCCATCAAGCATACAATCGATCCTTTTATGGATGTGTATGCCCGATTGAATATTGTAAGCCTTTCGAGCAGTGCCAAAAAAGAAACAGCCTTGCAGGAGAACCTGAATGAATTATATAAACTTGCGAAAAGAGATAAGTATGAGAGCTATCGCGACATCATTTATTATGCCGCAGCCACTCTTCAATTGCAGCAACAAAAAGACAAAGCTGCAAAAGCAGATCTGACAAACAGCATCCGTTACAGTGTTGATAATCCCAAGCAGAAGGCTAAGAGTTTTTTATTGCTGGCAGATATTAATTACGACGAACAATTCTATAGCAAAGCTTCTGATCTATACGACAGTGTTCAAACCAATTTGATAGCACGCAACGAAAAAGAAAAGGTTGATCTCCGTAAACCTGCATTGAAAGTCATTAGTAAGAATCTAAAGAATATTCATTTACAGGATAGTCTTTTAATCCTTGCTGCTTTGCCGGAAGCAGAAAGGATGGCTGCCGTAAAAAAAATATACAAACAGATCAGAAAAGAGCAGGGATTGAAAGAAGCTGATGAAGCTAGTTTTGGCGGAACTACTATATCCTTCGATCCAATTGCTGCAGCCAATGCAAATTTGTTTAGCAACAGTACTGCAGCAGGTAGTGAATTTTATTTTCTGAATGCCAGTTTAAAAGCGCAGGGCTTTCGTGATTTCAAAGTACGGTTTGGAAACAGACCCAATGCAGATAACTGGAGGCGACAATCGGCTGTAAGCAGATTCACAGCACCGCAGCAAACCAATAGTGTAAGATCTGTGATCATGACAGCTGATGTGGATGAACCAGGACAGGCTGACCTTTTGAAAGACAATACTGCAAAGGATATTACGCCACAGGGTTTATTACTGAATATTCCTGCTACACCAAAGAAAGTGGCAGCGGCAGAACAGTCTGTAGCAAAAGCATTCTTTAATAACGGTGAGACATTTCAAAACAAACTGGAAGAATACGAGGCTGCAGCAGCATCTTACAATAGTTTATTGAAAAGATTTCCTGATAACGCATTAGTGCCACAGACACTATTCAACCTGGCTTATTGCTATAAAAAATTAGGAAGATCTGTTTTATTCGATTCCGTTAAAACAGTATTGAACAAAACTTATTCGGATCATAAACTGACCGAACAGCTCAATAATGCAGGCACCGACAGAGAAAAGATCAATGCCAACGAGAAATATGAATCGGTCTATAATTTATTCATCGAAGGAAAATTTGAAGAGGCCAAAAAAGAAAAGTTAGTTGCAGATGATCTATATGGGAAAAAATACTGGACACCGCAATTGCTTTTTATAGAAGCAGTTTACTATATCAAACAGAAACAAGACAGTATTGCCATTGATCGATTGGAAAATCTGTCATCCGGTTTTCCGGGAACAGCCATGGCTGATAAAGCAAAGACAATGATTGATGTGCTGCACAGAAGAAAGGAGATCGAATCTTATCTCACCAATCTGCAAATAGAAAAGAATGAAGATTCAGTGATGAAAAGAGTTGATCTGAACTCGACGACAGCAGTAACTGCTCCTGCTAAGGAAGCGATGAAAAAGGATACAGTTGCGAAAGTTGCGGCAAAAGAAATAAAAGCTCCCGAGATCAAACAAGAGATCAAACCTATTATTGTGGCAGCCGATGCCTATGCATTTGTTCCTGTGGATCCGCAATATGTAGCCTTGATCTTTCACAAAGTAGATCCTGTTTTTACGAATGAAGCACGCAATGCATTTAACCGTTATAATCTGGAGAATTTTTACAATAAGAAGATCGATCTTTCATCTATCAATATCAATAGTGAATATGACCTCTTGCTCATCGGTCCTTTCAGTAATGCAGGTGATGCCGTTAATTATGCTGATAATGTTTCTCCGCTTGCAAAATCGAGGATCATTCCATGGCTTACAAAAGATAAATATTCATTCAGCATGATCAGTAACAGCAATTTAACCCTGCTGAAAAAAACAAAGGAAGTGGATGCGTACAGCAAATTCATTCATCAGATATTTCCTGATAAATTTTAACAGCAGGTTATCATGAATGCAAAACAGTTAATTTAGATTTATATTTTAATACAGTTGGGTCTATGAGTAAAGCAGTAAAAATATTTTGGCGTATTTTTTTCATTGGCATCGGATCATTCATTCTCTTTTTGTTTTTGTGCAATTGGGGATTGTTTGGCGAAATGCCTTCTATTGAAGACATCCAAAATCCAACTG
>CAIMKO010000405.1 GCA_903841915.1 uncultured Chitinophagaceae bacterium
AATTGTTTTTTTGATACAGCCCTATTCTTATGAAATTTGTATTTTCGATACCATGCAGATTGAACTGAAACAAATTGTACCGATCCCGCTCCGAGATAAATTCGCACAGCGCAATTCAGATCTGTGGAATCAAACCGTTCTGTTTCAACATGGCGAATGGGTAAAGATCAAAGCACCCAGCGGCACAGGGAAAACAACATTCATTCATACTTTATATAAACTTCGTCATGATTATTCAGGGCAGGTTTATTATGATGACCAGGAAATAAAAAACATTAGCGGTGATGCTTTGGCACAGATCAGGCAGCAAAAAATAAGTATCGTTTTTCAGGATCTTCGTTTATTTCCAAGCCTTACTGCCAGAGAAAATATTGAACTGAAACGTGTGCTGCAAACGCCATTCTATGAAGCAACCATGATCGATGAAATGGCTGAGAAGTTGGGTGTAACAGCCATTCTGAATCAGCGGGCAGGCTTATGCAGTTACGGCGAACAGCAACGCATTGCCATTATCCGTTCATTGATTCAACCTTTTGACTGGTTGTTACTGGATGAACCATTTAGCCATTTAGATCAGGATAATATTGTAAAGGCGGCAACATTGATCGCAGAAGAATGCAGTAAAAGAAAGGCGGGGTTTATATTGACCGATCTGGATGAAGATGAACATTTCAATTACAGTAGGAGATTACAATTATAAATAGGATGTCAACGCTGAGGCACTCGAAGCATGATTTAAATAACGGGTTTTCGTTCATCATGCTTCGAGAGGGTGACATCAAATCGACAAAATATAAATGCTCAATACACTATTAAAAAAACTAATTCAAACTTCCTCCGGCCGCACAAGATTTGTGATGGCCATTATTGGTTTGTCGGTGGCATTACTGCTAATACTTTCTGCAGTGCAGATACAAATTGATTATGATGACCTGCTGCACAGCAAAACCAATCAGGACAGTATTGCCAATTTTTTAGTGCTGAATAAAATTCTCAATAATAAGACCTACGGTAGCGCTACTTTTAAAGAAGAAGATCTGAGCAAATTAAAACAACAGCAATTTATAGATGATATCGGCATCCTCACAGCCAGCAGATTTAAAGCATCTGTACAAAGCAATAGTGATCGGTTTCCCTTTTATACAGATATTTCATTTGAAAGTGTTCCTGCTGAATTCATCGATGTAAACAGCAAGGACTGGAAATGGAAGGAAGGCGATGATTTTATTCCGATGATCGCACCCAATATGTTTCTGGACATCTATAATTTTCAATTTTCCTTATCTCAAAACTTACCACAGCTTACACAGGATATTGTGAAGATGATCGTTTTCAAAGTAAATATCAATACCGATAAGGGTACGGTAAGTTTTAGCGGAAGGATCGTTGGTTTCAGCGACAGGATCAGCTCTTTATTGGTACCCCAGGAATTCAATGACTGGGCCAATAAGAATTTCAGCAGCACACAAAATGCAAAACCATCAAGGGTTGTGATCAGAACAAAAGATCCGGGAAATCCTGTATTAGTGCAGTATTTAAAAGATAACGGCTTAACAACCGATGCGGATAAAACAAGATTTTCCAAATATCGTCAGATCGTAAATGCTGTTGTAAATGTGAGCTGGATAACCGGTGCAGTCATGTTGCTTTTTGCATTATTGGTCTTTACATTATTCATTCAATTGACCATTGCTTCCTGTAAAGAAGAGATTCAATTACTCATAACATTGGGCGCATCTCCAAAGCAATTGCAAAGATTTTTGATGAAACAATTCTTCCCTTCCAATATCATCATCATTATTATTTCGCTTATTGCCATCACGGCCTTACAATTCGAAGTGCATCAGTTATTGCAGGAACAAAATATTTTCGTTAGAGAATTCACTTCTTATTACACATTTGCAACTGCGCTGCTCATCCTGCTTGTTTTATGGTTTGTTAATTATAATACTATCCGTAAATACATTGCTGTGCAGGATAAATAGATTCCTGTAAATTTGGCTATGTTGTCAATGGTGAAATGTAAAAAGTCAAAAGTCAAGAATAACACTGCAAAAAAGTTCGCAGTCATAATAATCATTGTTCTATTCACCTTTCACCTTTCACCTTTCACCGCTCTTGCTCAACCTCCTATCGGTTACTGGCGCGAACATCTGAATTATCAAAACACGATACAGGTTTTGAAGGGAGATAAAATTTATTGTGCCACACAAACCAATCTCTTTAGTGTTGATGCCGGCAATGAAATTGAACGATACAGCAAGATAACCGGACTCAATGAAATAGGTGTGAGTTGCATTGGCTGGGATGACCTTACACAACAACTAGTGATCGCATACAATAACAGCGGGCTAGATCTGCTGAAAGAAGGTATTGTTCAAAATATCAGTGCTGTTAAGAGAAGTACGATCAGTGGCAATAAAAGTATCTATAGTATTTTTTGCAGAGGTGGGCTTGCATATTTGTCCAGTGGCTTAGGCATTATCGTTGCAGATCTGAATAAATTTGAGATCAAAGACACATGGTTTATCGGCAGTACCGGAAATCAGATAAAAGTATATGCTACCACTACTGACGGCACTTATTTTTATGCAGCAACGGATGAAGGTTTAAAAAGAGCAGCTGTCAATTCAAATAATCTGGCTGACTATAAGAATTGGCTCAATCTCAGCGGCAGTAATGGTTTGAATACCGGTGCCGTTAAGAATATTTTATTTGCCAACAGTAAAGTGATCGCTAATAAAAATGATTCACTTTTTATTTTAAACAATAACAACTGGACTTTATTGTATGCCGATGCTGTATGGCCGATCGTCAATACAAATGCATCTTCTAATAATCTTACTGTTTGTCAGAGAACAACAACAGGCGCAAGCAGAGTGATCGAATTAGACGTTACAGGAAAAATTCTCAAAACACTTGCACAAGCAGCTGTTATTTCTTTTCCGCAAAATGCATGGATCGATAACAGCACAATTTGGGTGGCTGACCTCTATGGAGGTTTATCCAATTTTTCTTCTACTGTTCAGCGATATATTCCAAACGGTCCTTTGGGATCAGCATCGGGTGAAATGCTTTTTCAAAATAATGTTTTATACGCAGCAGCGGGAACAGTTGATGCTGCATGGAATTATACCTACAACCGCAATGGGGTATATTCATTCAGCAATGATGTGTGGGATGATAAAGGTTATTACAATACTGCTGCATTAGATTCCGTTCTGGATTTTATTACACTGGCCGCTGATCCGCGTGACCAAAGCGTTTGGGAGGGAAGTTACGGGGGCGGTTTAGTAAATATCAATTCAGATAAGATCAAGATCTATAAACAAAATTATTTGCAGCCTGCCATTGGTGATATAACGAGTTATCGCGTTAGCGGATTGGCTTTCGATCAAAACAATAATTTATGGATCAGTAATTATGCAGCAGCACAGGACTTAAAAGTTTTAAAAGCTGACGGAACATGGAAAAGCTTTACCATCCCGTTCACGCATACAGAAAATGCATTGAGTCAGATCGTTATTGACGATGCCAATCAATTGTGGATGGTGAGCCCGAGAAATAATGGTGTGTTCTGTTATAATTACGGCAGCAGTATTGATGCAACAAGCGATGATCAATGGAAATATTTTCAAACAGGGATCGGCACCGGAAACTTACCCAGCAATAATGTGTACTGTTTGGCAAAAGATAAAAATGGATTTATCTGGGTAGGAACCGATCATGGTATTGCGGTAGTTCAATGTGCGAGTTCTGTTTTTCAGCAAAAATGTGATGCTATTTTACCCATCATTAAACAGGATCAGTTTTCAGGATATTTATTTCAGAACGAAACCGTTCAATCCATTGCCGTTGATGGCGCCAACAGAAAATGGGTGGGTACAAAAAACGGACTATGGTTGGTTTCTGCAGAGGGCAACAAGATCCTTTACAATTTTACAGCAGATAATTCTCCCTTATTGGATAATGATGTAAAAAAATTAAGCATCGATCCGCAAACAGGCGAAGTATTCATAGCAACTTTCACGGGCATTTGCAGTTTTAGAAGTACGGCAACCGAAGGCGGCGAAACAAATAGCAATGTTTTGGTGTTTCCCAATCCCGTTCCGCCGAATTATAACGGAACGATCGCCATTCGCGGATTGGCTGAAAATAGTCTTGTAAAGATCGCAGAACTGAACGGTAGATTGGTTTACCAAACAAGGGCTTTGGGTGGACAAGCTGTCTGGGATGGAAAAAATTACAATGGCACGAAAGCCTTATCGGGTGTGTACCTGGTGATCGTTAGAAATGATGATGGCAGCGAAAGAATGGTAACTAAGATCGTTTTTGTAGGAGGAAGATAATGTGTAGCTTAAATTTTAATTCAAACTTTAATGACATTGCATTTTCTCCATAATTTATCAGGATACGCTATTATCCTTTTTTTGCTAGGCAAGGTCATACTCCATTACAGCCTTGACCATTTGCATGACAGAAGTATCGGTTTAAGTTCAATACTTTTGATGCCTCGCCATTATTTAAGTCTGTATACTACAACTGTAAATAGTGCGTATCAAATATTAAAATACCTGTGTAATGTCCTGCTAATACTTACCTGCATTTCTTTGGCGATAAATATTATTGTTGGCTTACTTATTTATAGTTCATAATGAAATAAACTAAATACATTATTTCAGTTTAGCAAAAGATCATCTTTCCAATTTAAATCCGGGATCTATTTTAGGTCGCTGAGCAATATTAGCAACCTGCCATCCTGTTAAATACATCCAATCAGTCATTCGTTTCAGCTTTGGATAATTGATGTGGTTGGCTTTATCCATTGGCGTATGATATTCGTTGTGCAATACGGTCGTATAAAAAATAGCGGGAATTCCTAAACGTGCATAAGGCAAATGATCGCTACGAAAATAGAATCCTTCTACATGCGTTGTTTTGTCCCATAAGGTATCGAGCAAAAATTTAGGTCCTTGTTTATTAGCTGCCATGGCAATATTTACCAGATCGGTTGAATTGCGGTGTGGTGACTGCGACCCCAATAAGGATGCACTATCCGGATCATTTCTTCCGATCATATCCCCATTTAAAACGGCTACAATAGATTCCTTGGGAACAGTTGGATGCGATGCATACCATTTAGAACCGAGCAACCCTCTTTCTTCTGCACCATGCCAAACAAATAAGGCAGAACGCTTGCCGGGATGTTGATGAAATGCCCTTGCAATAGCCAGCAATGCAACACTGGTACTTGCATTATCATCTGCACCATTATAAATAGAATCTGTTCCATACAATTGACGAATACCATCATGATCCTGATGTCCGCTGAATAAAACGTATTCTTTTTTTAATACAGGATCCGTTCCTTCAATTACACCGATAATATTTACGGAAGGATATTCAAAATGTTCAACATTGATCAAAGCCTCTAATTGCAATCCTTGCCGTTGAATAAACAGCAGTTCGTTATTATGCAACCAAATTACAGGAGCTTTAGCGGTTACTTTTTCGTTGGGTCCGCCTGCAATATCATATAAACCTCTTGTCACTTGTGGTAAAATATGAGACCAACTTTTTTCAGCAAGACCGTCTGCAATAAAAATAACAGCAGTGGCACCTTTAGCTGTTAGGTCGGCATAAAATTTTCTCAACACGGATACCGGATATCTTCTTTCTGCCAATGATACATTCAGATTAATTCCTTCAGGTGAAGCCAGAATAGCTACTGCTTTCCCTTTAATATCAGCCTTCTCTATCTCGGCTTTGGTTCCTTTTCCCAAAAAGACAATTTGCGCAGAAACTTTAGCAGGAGCAGTTTGTGCAATTAAAACATCTTTCCATAATTCAAAAGACCGATCACCTATTTTGATGCTGCTGTTAGCCGCAACCCTGTTTCTCCACATGGAATAAAATTGAAAATAAGTTCCATCATCACCGACAGGTTTTAATCCGACTGTTCTTAATTTATTTTCCAACCACAAGGATACTTTTAATTCATCCAAAGTGCCGGCCTCTCTTCCTCTGAAATGATCGTCTGCCATTTCGTACAGGTCTTTTTTCAGGTCTGCTTCTTTGATTGCAGATAATGCATTGCTTTTATTCTGAGAGAAAGTTGAGACAACACTTATTGTTGAAACAATTAAAACTACAATGCTTTTATACAGTTTCATGTTGGAGATTTTGGTAGTGAATAGCTAAAATACAAAACTCCACCATGCGGCAGAGTTTAATTTACAAATTCGTTTTCCGAAATATTTTAAGTTAATAACTTTTCGATGGCAACATGTACTTTTTTAAAATCGAATGAATTAAGGTTTTGCTGCATCATGGCTTCAATATTTTCGTTGCAGAGATTGCCGATACTTCCTTCGTGGGTATGATTTACTTCAGTTGAATAAGTGAATTTCCCTGCTTCAATATCCAATCCAATTTTTTTATACGCATCTCTGAAAGGCATACCCTGCAATACCAGCTTGTTCACTTCTTCCACACTAAATATGTATTTATACTTTTCGTCTGCAACAATATTTTCTTTTACAGAAATATTGCTGAGCATCAAGGCTGCCATCTGCAGGCAATCCTTCAATGTTTTGAATGCCGGGAATAAATGTTCTTTTAATAGTTGCAGGTCGCGATGATAACCTGAAGGCAGGTTGGTAGTCATCATGGTGATCTCATTCGGCAATGCTTTTATGCTGTTGCATTTAGAACGAATAAGTTCAAACACATCAGGGTTCTTTTTGTGCGGCATGATGCTGCTGCCTGTTGTTAATTCAGTAGGGAAAGAAACAAAATCAAAATTCTGATTCAAATACAAACACATGTCCATGCTCAATCTTGCCAATGTATCAGCAAGATTTGCCAATGCCTGTGCAGTAATACGTTCTGCTTTGCCACGACCCATTTGCGCATAAACCACATTATAATTGAGATCGGCGAAACCTAATAACTGTGTAGTGAATGTTCTGTTGATAGGAAACGAAGAACCATAACCGGCGGCACTTCCCAGTGGATTCTTATTAACTACTTTATATGCTGATTGCAATACGGTAACATCATCTACCAAGCTTTCCGCATACGCCCCAAACCATAAACCAAAGGATGAGGGCATAGCCAATTGCAAATGTGTATAGCCCGGCAATAAATGAGTTTTATATTTTTCGCTTTGACCAATGAGTAATTGAAAGAAGGGTTGAATCTCATTCACCAATTCTTCAATTTCATTTCTTAAAAACAATTTTACGTCTACTAAAACCTGGTCGTTACGACTTCTGGCGCTGTGTATCTTTTTACCAATGTCACCAAGCTTTTTGGTAAGCAGCAATTCAACCTGCGAGTGAATATCCTCTACGTCATCTTGCAAATGAAAATCGCCTTTTTTAATCTGCTGGTAAATATTTTTTAGTTCGACTTTTAAAACTTTTAAATCTTCTTGGGTCAATAATCCAACAGACTGCAGCATAGTGGTATGTGCCAATGATCCTAATACATCAAAAGCAGCCAGATACATATCCATTTCCCTGTCGTTCCCAACTGTGAACTGTTCTACTTCTTTTAATGAGGCTTTATCTTTTTGCCAGAGTTTCATATCAGTTTCAGGTTACTGGTTACAAGTTGCAGGAATTGCGTTACTTGTTTCCGGTTTCGGGTTGAGGAAAATCGTTCCAGTTATCATCGACCCATTGAATAAATTTATTGATCCTTTTACTTAACGATTCATATTCCTGTTTCAATTGATCATAGGAAGTTGAATCTTTAAAAGATTCTGTTTCAAATAAAAAATATAAATGCACAATCGTTTCATCACACTCTGCTTGTGAGTACACCAAAAACCTGATAAAATCAGCTTTGTATCATTTTCTTCCATATCCTTCTACAATAAGTGTAGCAACTGCTTTCGATGACCGACGAATCTGGCTTCCTTCTTCAAATAATTCAAATTTCGGCAAGCCTAAAGTTAATTTATGAATCAGAATTGCAAGCCTTTTGCCTTCTTTATATATTTCTAAATCACGATAACTTTTCATGAATTAAATTTATTCAAGGATACAATTCTTCGCACACTAGTAACAAGAAACTTGAAACCTCCAACCTATCTAACAACCTTATTGAGTAACTGAATATACAAATCAATTCCGTTCTTTATTTCATCAACATAAATAAATTCATCTGCTGTGTGGCTTCTGGCACTGTCGCCGGGACCCATTTTCAAAGTCGGGAAACTCATCAATGCTTTATCGCTTGTTGTGGGTGAACCGTAATAAGTTCTTCCCAATTGAATGCCTGATTGAATGATCGGATGTTCAACAGGAATGGATGTAGAACGCAAACGGCAACTTCTAGGAATCACATCACTCAACACATTGGCTTTGATGGTATCCAGCACTTCTTCAAAACTGTACAATTCATTTACGCGAACATCCACTGTGAATTTGCATTCACTCGGCACTACGTTATGCTGCGAGCCTGCATTGATGATGGTCACGCTCATTTTCATAGGGCCCAACAAATCACTCACTCTGTCAAACCGATAATTCATGAACCATTCAATATCTTTTACGGCTTTGTACAAAGCATTCTCGCCTTCTTCCCTCGCCGCATGACCGGGAATGCCGTGAGCAACACAATCCAGCACCAGTAATCCTTTTTCGGCCAATGCCATATTCATCAATGTTGGCTCGCCAACAATTCCGAAATCGATCTTTGGTAAACGCGGCAATAATATTTCAACACCATTCGGTCCGCTTATTTCTTCCTCTGCAGTCGCTGCGATAATGATATTGTATTTTAAATTCTCCTGTTTGTGGTAATGCAGAAATGTTGCGATCAATGAGACCAAACAGCCACCCGCATCATTACTTCCCAGTCCAAATAACTTTCCGTCCTTTTCAATAGGCTCAAAAGGATTTAAAGTGTATGCTTTATTTGGTTTAACAGTATCGTGGTGCGAGTTAAGAAGGATCGTTGGTTTGGATGCATCAAAATATTTATTTTTTGCCCAGATATTATTCAGGTATTGATGCGTTACCACCCCATGAGATTCCAGAAAAGCTTGAATGATCTCTGCGGTCTCTTCTTCTTCTTTGCTTAAAGAAGCAGTTGCGATCAACCTTTTCAAAAGACTGAAAGCATTTGCAAATAAGGTATTTAATTCTTGCTCGCTCATTGAACTATGCTTGTTCCGGAATTACCGGAAATTAATTGATCCAATTCCTCCGCTTTACCAATGATCACTTTTGTAACCCCGCTTTGTAATGCAGCGAAGGCATTGTCCAGCTTGGGTATCATGCCTTCGAATATTTTCTTTTCTTCTTTAAGTTTTTTATAGGATGAGGGATCAATTGTTGCGATTACGGTTGTTTCATCATTCACATCCAACAACACACCGCTTTTCTCGAACGAATAGACCAGTTCAACATCATACAAACCGCTTAATGCTTTTGCCGCTTCCTGAGCAATGGTATCAGCATTAGTATTTAATAATTGACCGTTTGTATCAACTGTTATGGGTGCAAGAACGACTGCAATATTTTGATCCAACAGGCTTTTTAATAATGATGAATTAACTGCATCGACATCACCCACAAAACCATAATCAATACCCCCAACCCCTAAAGGGGAGTTAGAGCCACGTTTATGAGAAACAATACAATTACCATCAGCACCACTTAATCCAATGGAATTGCAATGATGTGATTGTAGTTTCGCTACAATGTTTTTATTGATTGATCCGGCATAAACCATGGTAACGATCTTCAGGGTTTCCGCATCTGTAATTCTTCTTCCATCGATCATTTGTTGTTCAACCCCTAGTTGCTTAGCCAATTTGGTGGCTAATTTTCCGCCGCCATGGACAAGGATTTTGGGGGATTTTATGGATGAAAAGGATTGAAGAAATTGATTCAATTTCTCTGCTTCATCTATAATGTTGCCACCAATCTTTATGACATATAACTTCTCCATAATCTTCTACTTTGTCCCTCCATTCAAGGAGGTTAGGAGGGTTGCCAGCACAGCTTGCGACGCCCATACCCTGTTTCCCGCTTCCTGTGTAATGATACTGTTTGGTCCATCCAGTATTTCATCACTCAATTCAACATTTCTCCTTACCGGTAAACAATGCATCACTTTTGCATTGTTGGTTAATTTTAATTTTTCGTTAGTCAACATCCATTCAGGATCATTCTCATATACTTTTCCGTAATCAGCATAAGTACTCCAGTTCTTTACATACACATAATCCGCATTTTTCAATGCCGCATTCTGATCTTTTATAATAGTAGCTCCTTTTGTAAATTTTTCATCCAGCTCATAATCTTCCGGGTGTGTGATCACAAAATCTGCTTCGCCCCATGCATTCACCCATTGCGCAAAACTATTCGCCACACATTGCGGCAATGGTTTGATATGTGGAGCCCATGTGAGAACAATCTTGAGTCGTGAGTCGCGAGTCGCG
>CAIMKO010000406.1 GCA_903841915.1 uncultured Chitinophagaceae bacterium
CTGCGGCTATAAAAATAATTTCACTATTTCTTTACATCAAGATTACTATCATTTCATTTTGAGTTATTGGGTTTTAGCTTTCCACATCTGTTGATAAGAAGTGTTAGGTTTTATCCGCTGATTAAAATTAAATTTGAATTGGAAGGATTAGTTAGTACGAACCCATATATTCTCATCACTAAACGGGCAATCATTTGACAGACACAATCATTAACCTCGAATCCGTTAATCCGATTGAATTCTTCGGTGTAAACAACGGAAAATTAGACCTGCTCAAAAAGAAATTTCCTTTATTAAAAATTCTCTCCCGTGGTACGCAGATAAAATTAAGCGGTGCACCGGAACAAATCGACAATGCGAAAGAGAAGATCGATCTCATCCTTCAATACCTCGAACGCAATGGTCATTTGAGTGAGAATTATTTCGAGCAGATCCTCGGCGGCGATGATGCCGAAACCATTGACAATTTCGTTGATAAAAATCCAAATGACATTTTGGTTTTCGGTCCTAATGGTAAAACAGTAAGGGCCAGAACAGCCAACCAGAAAAAAATGGTGCAGGCTGCAGACCATAATGATGTTGTATTTGCTATTGGGCCTGCGGGAACAGGCAAGACCTATACTGCAGTTGCTTTGGCAGTTCGTGCCTTAAAAAATAAGATGGTCAAGAAAATTATTTTGACCCGCCCTGCAGTTGAAGCGGGAGAAAGTTTAGGTTTTTTACCGGGTGATCTGAAAGAAAAGATCGACCCCTATTTACGTCCTTTATATGATGCATTGGATGATATGATCCCTGCCGATAAGTTGGGTTATTATATGACCACACGCACCATTGAAATTGCACCACTCGCGTATATGCGCGGAAGAACTTTGGATAATGCTTTCATTATTTTGGATGAAGCACAAAATACCAATGATCTTCAGCTAAAAATGTTTTTAACACGTATCGGTGCCAATGCAAAAGCCATCATCACGGGCGATCCAACACAGGTTGATCTGCCAAGAAATATGCGCAGCGGATTGGATAAAGCCATTCGCATTCTGGACAATATCGATGGCATCGCACATATTGCTTTGAATGAGGAAGATGTGGTTCGTCACCGTTTGGTGAAATCGATCATCAAGGCTTATGAAAAAGAACATGAGAAAGAAGAACAGGCACATGGACATCGTTAAAATATTTATTAGATTCTATACAAAAGGCGGCCCCGGGCTGCCTTTTGTTTTATAAAACTTTTATGAACATTAATTTCAATGCATTCCTTCATCATAAAAGAAAATGGTTATTTTTGAGTACTATCCCAAAAAAGAATAACATGAAAAAGCTTGTATTACTTCTTCTCGTTGTATACGCAGCAAATATTGAGGCGCAGACCATTGGAGAGCAGCCCGTTAAACAAAATACGTATGACCCGAATGCTTTAAAATATTCAGGGCCGGTAAGAACTGCTCATAAACCAACGAGTAAAACAGCTTCAAAAGGAACAACGAAAACAACTACAACGAAAACAACTGCTTCAAAATCACCGGCTATTTATCCTACACAAAATCCATCCTCGAAATATATTGTTTATCAGTATCTGGATACTTTATACCCTAACAGTGAGAATCATTTTCCAATACAGGGAAATGCGGGCATAGGTACGACTGCTCCGCAGGCAGCTTTAGAGATCAAAAGAAATGCAGGTGATACCAGAAAGAAGAATGTTTTATTACAATTAAGCAATCAATGGTCAGCAAACGGTCAAAATGAACCCAGTATCTTGTTTTCCAATGGGGATATCAGCTCTTTTGAAAATGTGAGCTACTGGACCATTGGTGCCAGGGTTTCAGGGGATAAAACTTTGAATACACCACAAACATTCAAGATCTGTCATAAGCCGGTTGGAAGCAATGTGGAATTAGAATACTTTTCTGTTGATTCCTATCAGGGAAAAGTAAGGATTGGTGACGTAAATTCTAATGTGGATGGTTATAAATTATTTGTTGAAGAAGGTATCCTGACAGAAAAAGTAAAAGTAGCGGTCAAGAATTCTGAGGACTGGTTTGATAATGTTTTTAAGAAGGATTATAAATTGATGTCGTTAAACAGTTTAAATGATTATATCAATACCTATCAGCACTTACCCGATATGCCTACTACAGATGAAGTCATGAAAAACGGTATC
>CAIMKO010000407.1 GCA_903841915.1 uncultured Chitinophagaceae bacterium
ATTGATATAACCCTGCTACTGTATAACCATAGAAAGAACCGATAGCTTGTCCAACCATTGTTCTGCTTTCTGCACTACCATTATTCTGGAATGCTCTGCTTAAGAAACCGGTAGGAAGATCACTGGCTAAACTTACCACTTGATTCTTCATGAAAGTGATATTGCCACCAATCTGTACGGAGAAATCTTTGTTTACTTTTTGATTCCATGTAGCAGCGAATTCTTCACCCCAGTTCTTTAAGCTACCACCGTTGATCAATTCATTCTGAAGACCCTGGGCTGATCTGTCAACATAGGTCATCAGATTATTAGTTACTTTATTATAATAGTTGAATTCAAAATGCAAACGGTTATTGAATGCATTTCCTTCAATGCCGATCTCAGAAGCATTTACTGTTTCCCATTTAAGATCAGGATTGGCAATGTAGGACTGCTGAG
Organism: uncultured Chitinophagaceae bacterium; assembly: GCA_903841915.1. Taxonomy (GTDB): domain Bacteria; phylum Bacteroidota; class Bacteroidia; order Chitinophagales; family Chitinophagaceae; genus CAIQDX01. The sequence continues at coordinate 439 of CAIMKO010000407.1, forward strand.
CTGCAGCATAAATATTTGTTCCGAATACCGCATTGATACCGGTATTCAAATTAGGATAAGATGGATAAGGAAGCGGTGTTCCATCTAAATAAGAAGCGGTTTGATTACCCAGCACACCTATTGAACCTTTCAATTTCAAATAATCAAATGCTTTTTGATTTTTCATAAAACCTTCTTTACTGATTTCCCATCCTGCACCTAATGCCCAGAATAACTGGTTACGGTTTTGAACAGGGATCTGTGAAGATGCATCATTACGTAAAGAAGCATTTAGATAGTATTTGCTTTTGTAGTTATATAAAACACGACCTAAAGCAGATACTGTTGAATATTCGTTTTGAGCCGAATTGGTATTTGTTGGATCAACTACTCCCCAAGGACCTGAACTTACATACCAGAATCTAGAATCATCAGGTATTGGTAAACTTGCAGCATCTGTTCCTTGTTTCAAAGCAGTTTGTCTTCCAAAATAGCCACTGTAATAAGTTGTAAAACCACCTAAAGCAGTGATGCTATGGTCGCCCAGCACTCTTTTAAAAGTCAGCATATAATCTTGCTGAAACTTTTTCCAATCGTTACTGTTTTCTGTAAATGCAGTTTGATTTGAAGACAAATACGGTGTGTTGTTCATTGGATTAAACGCATAATACATTGGTGTATAATGACGCTTATTCTGATTGCTTAGATCACCATACCAGGTTGCTTTAAAATTAAAATATTTTGCAAAGTTCACATCAACATATACACTACCTACATACCTGTTCTCATAATCTTTTGTTCTATCCCATTCATTTTGCAATTGCAACAATGGGTTAACCACACCTGAAGATTGTAATGCAACATCTAACCCTGAATAAATACTTTTTGGTCCGACAATACCGGTATAAGGATCAGCAACGGTAAATGTTTGAGGTAAAGCAGATACCTGCGGCATCACTTTTCTTGCTGCATCTAATGCCCATGTTGCGTCATAAGGATTATGGGTTCTGGCTGTATTAAAGTTTACACCCAGTTTAATGCCTTTTGTTACTTTAAATTCATCACTTAATGAAAGGATGATCTTGCTTAATTGCTGATTTTTTACAATTCCCTGATCAGAAATATAGCTGGCGCCAAAATTGAATTTGTTCTTTTCAGTTGTTCCGGCAATACTTAAACCTGTATTGCTGAAATTACCAACCCTTGTTACTGCATCGATCCAATCTGTATTGGCAGTCAAAGCTGAATAATCGGGAGTAGCAACACTGTTATTTGCATTTTCTTCTGCAAATAAAGTACTGAATTGTGCAGCATTGGCCATTTGAATTTTATCAACCAATTTCTTAAATCCATAAGAAGTATTGAAGTTGATAGTGGTCTGTCCGGCTTTTGCTTTCTTTGTAGTGATCGCTATCACACCGGTAGCACCTTTCACCCCGAAGATCGCCAATGAAGAAGGATCTTTCAATACTTCGATTGATTCTATATCATTAGGATTTAAATAATCTATATTATCATTGAAGATACCATCAACTACATACAAAGGATGTACTTGACCGATACTAACGGTACCGCGGATACGAATATCCGGAGCAGCACCCGGTGTTCCATTATTCACAACAGATAAACCGGCAACCTTGCCTTGCAAAGAAGCTACAGGGTTTGTGTTGGGTCTGTCAGCCACTTCCTTACCTTGTACTTTTACGATTGAACCTGTTAAGTCTCTTTTGTTAGCAGAACCATAACCGATCACAACCACCTGATCCAACACTTTTTCTGATTCTTTTAAACTAACGATGTTCAAATCTTTTTTACCGGCAACGGCAACTTCTTTTTGATCATATCCAACTGAAGAGATAACTAAGGTAGCATTATCAGGAGCTACAATAGAAAAATAACCGTTTACATCTGCTGATGTAACTACTGATGTTCCTTTCACTCTAACTGTTGCAGCAGGAACCGGATCGCCATTAGATCCAAGAACCCTACCTGTTATTTTTATATCAGCAATCAGGTTGTCTTTTGAGGACAATACAATCAGTTTGTGTCCGAGTTCTTTGTAGGTAAGGTTTGTACCCACAAAAATTGAGTTTAATACGTCTGTTACCAGCGCATCTTCAACATTCACATCAATTTTAGGATTTGTCATTGAGATGGCATCATCGTTATACAAAAAACGATAGCTGCTCTTTTTCTCAATTTGCAACAAAACCTTTTTAAGCTCTACGGAATTTAACTTAAGGGTAACTTTTGATTGAGCCAACCCCTTCGCGGAGACTTGAACGAGCGAAATGAGTAGTATGGCAATGGTCAGTTTCATAAACAGCAATACTTTAAGAATGCCCGAATTGTTAAATGCACTCTCAGGTTTAGTTTTTTTCATACTTTTATTATCTAAGGTTAAGTAAATAAGAAAAACTTGAATTCCTTGGTCGGGTTCAAAATAGTTTTTCAATTAATCCTTGGCGGGAAATGTTTGCTCATTTCCCGTTTTTTTTAGCATCGTTAGTTAGTTTTGTTATTTTCCCATGTTTGTTTTATTTGGTGATTGTAATGGCATTTTTATTGATAGTGAAATTAAATTTGGTCGTATACTGTAATGCGGTCAGAGCCTGATCAACCGTTTCGGTTTCAAAAGAGCCTGTCAAGTGTTCCTGCTTCAGGCGCTCATCCTGTATATCGATCTTTACACCATACCATTTTTCCATTTTCGAAGCAACATCTTCGAATGATTCACTTCTAAACTCAAGTTTATTTTCGATCCAGGATGTTTCAATGATGATAGTACTGTCAGTAAGCTTATGGGTGATATGGCCAATGGTAACTGTTGGTTCGATCAATTCAGGTCTGTGTTTCACTTTTTTGTTTAAGGTTGACAGCTCTGAAACGATATTTCCATTCAACAAGGTAAGCTTTTCGTTCGGGCTCAGATATATCTTTTCTTTAGGTCTGTCTTTCAGCGTCACTTCAATTCTTCCGCGAAGTAAACTGGTCTCTGTCTTTCTTTCATTCGGATAACATCTTACATTAAAAGCCGTTCCCAGTACTTTAATATCCATCTTTTGTGTGTGTATCACAAAAGGTTTATCAGGGTTCTTTGTAACATCAAAAAATGCCTCCCCTATCAAATTAACTTCTCGAAGTTCAATTCCGAAAATGTCATTATTGTATGTTAATTTACTACCGGCATTCAGCCAAACCTTCGTACCGTCAGGCAAAACAAGATTGGTCTTGCTGCCATTCTTTGTGGTGATCTCGCTTGTTTTTGTAGCAGATTCCTTAGAAGTCTGAATATTACTGGGGTTAAAAAGCAGGAAAACAACTGCAGCAATGGAAACCACTGCAGCGCTAATCTTCAGTATCTTTTTATTGATCTTTTGAAGAGAGAATATTGGCAGGGTACTGTCTGCTCCGCTAATCAAATGCTCAGTTCCATCGACTGAATCTTCAGTCATCAATCCCTCTTTCTGCATTCTTATTGCAAGTTCCCGGTATTTATATTCTGCATAAGATCGATCCTGAGGCTGTTCTGATTTCCAGAGATCTTCCATGATTTCCAAGGAATAGGCCTGAACAGGCTCCTTTTTCAGAAGAATTTCTAATTCCTCTGATTCAGCAAGCGTCATTTCGTTAGAAAGCTTTCGGGACATCAATTCCCAGATCCTATCGGTTCCTTTGTTTTCCATGATTATCGATAAGGACACAGAACTGAAGAAAATCTACTAAAAGATAGTTAAAATTTTTTCCTATTGCTTATTAGGGGGGAAATTAAATTCCTTTTTGAGGTCGAAGTTGATGGCATTTCCGATCTTTTTAACCGCAATGGCCATTTGATTATCGATCGTATTAACTGAAATATTCAACAGATCGGCTATCTCCTTGTATTTCAATCCGTCTTCCTTTACCAGTTTAAAGATCACTTTACAGCGGGGTGGCAGCATGGCGATAGCTGAGTTAATGCGGTTGATGACTTCCGAAGTGATCATCATTTGTTCCGGGTTATAGGAAATACTGGTCAGCGACAAGCTCATTTCATCCAGTGAGACCACATCTTTCCGGAAATGGCGGGACAAATAATTGAAAGAAGTGTTTTTGGTGCTTATATATAGATAGAGCTTGAAATTATCGATATTGCTTAGTGTATTTCGGTTTTGCCATATTTTCATAAATACGTCCGAAACCACTTCTTCGGCCAATTCTTTATTCTTCAATATCGATTGTGCAAATTGAATTAATGCCGGCATAAATGCTACATACAGCTGACCAAAGGCGGCTTGGTCATTGTTTAAAGAAATCCTTTTCTGTAAGTCCTGTATTTCTTCTTTAGCAAGCATCAAATCGTTATAAAAGTATCTGATTAATTATTAAAGTTCCGAATATAGCATTGATTGTATGAATCATCCTGATTCATACAAAGAGAATTAAAAAAAACAATTAGCTGCATATTTCGGAAATATATTTATCAACGGCATATGTAAATACATTTGATAAATAGAGGTATCGCTCAGCAATCCATTTCTAAATTTTTGATCTTTGGATAAGTTATTAATTATTTTGACACTATGATCAAGGCTAATCCAAGGATGTATAATAACAACATCAAATTCAAAATCAGCTTTATTCCTTTCGGCCCCTTATCGAATTCTTTCCAAACATAAATACCCCAAAGG
>CAIMKO010000408.1 GCA_903841915.1 uncultured Chitinophagaceae bacterium
AACATTGTTGAAAATCCTTGTACCTGTTATATTCCCAACATCATCGATGATCGTGTAATTGGCATAAACCAGATCTGTTGTATGCTGGTCATTCTCAAATTCATTCAGCATGGTTTGTAATGCATTGGGAGCATAATAATTATCATCAGAGGTCCATGTAAAATATTTTCCTTTCGCAGCTTCAAATCCTCTGTTTAATGATAATGGCAATTTTTTGTTATGCGTGTTACGAAGAACCCTAATTCTTTCATCTTTTAATGCATATTCTTTAAGGATGGAAGCGGTATCATCAGTAGAACAATCATTCACGATGATCAATTCAAAATCGGTGAATGTTTGATGCAGGCAACTGTCAATCGAAGTACGGATAAACTTCGAACCATTATACGTTGGTAAAATAATGGATATGGTTGGTTGCATTATGATTGCTTTGCTAGGATTGAAATGATTTGTTCGGCAGTAGTGCCGTCGCCATATGGATTTACTGCTTTTGACATGGTTTGGTAATGTTCAGTATCATCTAATAGCTTACTGGCTTCATCAATGATCCGTTCTTTTGAAGTACCCACCAGTAAAGCAGTCCCGGCTGTTACGCCTTCCATTCTTTCTGTTACTTCCCGCATTACCAGAACAGGTTTACCTAAAGAAGGCGCTTCTTCCTGAATGCCACCTGAATCCGTGATAACAAAATAACTTTTATCCATCAGCCAGATCAAATGCGGATAATCCAATGGGTCAATTAAAAATACATTTGACTTATCGCTTAATCTTTCTTTTACTACGGTTTGAACATTAGGATTCAAGTGCACCGGATAAACGATCTGTACTTCAGGATATTTTGAACTGATAAAACTTAGTGCATCACAAATGTTCTCAAAAGGCAACCCGAAATTTTCTCTGCGATGACCTGTCACCAATATGATCTTTTTATTCAGGTCAAGAAATTCAAATGGTTTTGCAAAATCATTGACCATTCTTATCTTCTCAACACCCCATAATAACGCATCGATAACAGTATTGCCTGTTATAAAGACATTTTCTGAGATATTTTCCATGAATAGATTCTCTGCAGCAGCTTCCGTTGGTGCAAAATGAAGATCAGCGATTGTTCCAACCATTTTTCGATTGATCTCTTCCGGGAAAGGGGCATATTTATCGTGACTTCTTAATCCTGCTTCAATATGTGCAACTTTTATTTTTTTATAATATGCGGCTAATGCTCCTGCAAAAGCAGTAGTAGTATCACCCTGCACTAAAACTATATCCGGAGTGAACTCATTGAGCACTTTTTCTAATCCTCTTATTGCATCTGCTGTAATATCAAACAGAGTTTGATTGGGTTTCATCAAAGCCAGGTCTGCATCAGCTTTCAGTTCAAAGAAATCCAGCACACTGTGCAGCATTTCCTTATGCTGACCCGTTACACAAATTGCTACATTGAAGCTTCCCGGTAGTTTTTTTGCGGCATGAATGATCGGAGCCATTTTAATAGCTTCGGGCCTGGTACCAAAAACAAATAATAATTTTTTCACTGAAGCAATTTAAGCACTAATTAAATGCAATAAGGTTTTTCCTGCATGAGGATCATATAAATGTTTGGCTTTTTCATGCGCAGCTTTGCCGATCGCTTTCCATTCGCTCATATGATGAAATGCTTGCTGCATGGCTTTGTTAAATGATTCAACAGTTGCTTCCTCTGCAATAAAGCCATTCAGTTTATCATCTATCCATTCTGTGTTACCGCCAACATTGGTAACAACGGCGATACGTCCACAGAACATTGCTTCCACCAACGCAAGGGGCATACCTTCCATATGTGAAGGCATTAATAAGAGATGATTCTTTTGCCAAACAGCCCTGATATCATCTACTTTCCCGTGAAAACTAACTTTATCAGTCAAGCCCAATTCATTTGTCATTTCTTTTAACAGTGCTTCATCTGGCCCTTTTCCATAAATATTCAAATGCCAGTCATTCGTTTCTTTTTGTTCTGAAGCAAGGATCTTTAAAACGATATCCTGACCTTTATGTACGGTGATGAGATTTCCAACCATGGCCATTTGGACTGTTTCTGTAGAAGGAAGTTCCAGCATAGAGACATCGGAAATATTAACCGGATTACGAACAACCATCGCATGATTGATCAACCTCCCCAATTGTTTTTCTGCAACATGTTTCGTTCTTTCAGATACAAAGAAAACTTTTGAACAACGGTCATATGCTTTACTGACCATCTCTTTTTCTTTTGAAGTAAGATGACTGTCCTTTTCATCTGTAAAATGTCCTAATATATAAAAGCGGCAATTATTATTTGCTAAATAATGCAGCATTTTCTTCTCGGCAGCGATTGAATAACAAGTGCCATTATACAAGACAAGATCAGGTTCTTCATTAAAAATTTCGGTTATTGAGTTATTCACCCTTTTATTGAGAAAGAATAATGCTCTTTCAATGAATCGCCCAATCATGTTTTGCTGTGTTGAACTGAAAGAAGGTCGCTGATATTCTTTCATACCCAAACCAATAAGTTCTTTTGTTTTCGGATGCTGTTCATTGAATGCATAGGAGAGATGTGAAACAGAATGCCCCTGATGCAAGGCTTCTTTGGCCATTTCATACCATAGTTCTTCACTTCCGCCCCATGCTTCTCTTATCATGGAAATAATTGCGATTTTCATAACATTAATTTATTTTTTTTGCTACTAGAATATTATTGAGATAAAGGTCTT
>CAIMKO010000409.1 GCA_903841915.1 uncultured Chitinophagaceae bacterium
CATCTTTTGCAGCAGTGGTAATGCTTTTCAGACATTCACTCACTTTGTTGTTATCTCTTTTGCTTTTTAATACAATTAATTTTTCGATCTGTAATTGTCTGATACTGTCATCAATCTTAAAGCCTGGAATAGGTGCTTCTTTATCAACCGTAAACTTATTTACTCCCACAATAATTTTACTCCCGTTTTCAATATTACGTTGATATTCATAAGCGCTGCGTGCAATTTCATCCTGCATAAAACCCTGTTCAATCGCATTGACACTTCCCCCCATGGCATCCATTTTATTGACCAATTCCCATGCTTTTTGTTCTACTTCATCAGTCAAATTTTCTATGAAATAACTTCCGGCCAATGGATCAACTGTATCGGGTGCCCCACTTTCAAATGCAACGATCTGTTGTGTTCTTAATGCAATTCGCGCAGCCTGTTCTGTTGGTAAACTCAATGCTTCATCATAACCATTGGTATGCAGGCTTTGAGTACCTCCTAAAACGGCAGCTAATGTTTGAATCGTTACTCTGCAAATATTATTTAGCGGTTGTTGAGCAGTTAATGTAGCGCCGCCTGTTTGCGTATGAAAGCGAAGCATCATTGCTTTTTCATCTGTAGCTCCCAAGTCTTTCATCATCTTGGCCCACATTCTTCTGGCAGCACGAAACTTAGCAACCTCTTCAAATAAATTATTATGGGCATTGAAAAAAAAGGAGAGACGCTTACCAAATACATTTATATCTAAGCCTTTGTCCAGTGCAGCTTTAACATATGCCTTTCCATTACTGAGTGTGAACGCGATCTCCTGCACAGCAGTACTTCCAGCTTCTCTGATATGATAGCCTGAAATGGAAATGGTATTCCATTTGGGAAGATCTTTTGCACACCATTCAAATATATCGGTGATGATGCGCATCGAAGCTTTTGGTGGATAGATATAGGTTCCTCTTGCTGCGTATTCCTTTAAAATATCATTTTGAATGGTTCCCGAGATCTTTTTCAGATCAGCACCCTGTCTTTTTGCCAATGCAACATAAAAAGCCAGTAAAATAAATCCGGTAGAATTAATCGTCATGGAGGTGGAAACATTTTCCAGCTTGATATCCTTGAATAAACGCTCCATATCTTCAATACTATCGATGGCAACGCCTACTTTACCTACTTCACCTTCTGATAATTCATGATCACTATCGTAACCGATCTGTGTGGGCAGATCAAATGCAACACTTAATCCGCTTACTCCCTGTGATAATAAATAATGATAACGTTTATTACTTTCTTCCGCAGTAGAGAAGCCTGCATATTGACGCATCGTCCACATCTTTCCTCGGTACATATCAGATTGTACACCACGTGTGTAAGGGAACTCACCGGGCAATTCTGTTGACGGTTGACTATTGACGGTTGACGGTGAATAAACCTCTTTGATCTCAATTCCGGAATCGGTAAATATTTTCTTGTCGGACATACAGCAATTTTTCTTTTGTAAAAGTATCGATTAAGTCAGGGTAGAAGATGACAGAAGTCATGCTACAATAGCTTTCTGGCTTCGTAACTGATAGCCTCACTCACCAATTCGTGAAGATTTCCTTTTGTATCATTCATCAGGTATTCCAATAACAACTTGTTCAGATCAGTACCTGTAGCTTCCGGCGATAGTGTACTTGCATATTGATTGATGATGAGCATGGTTTGTTCTTTCAGGCTCTTAGCGGCATTCCATGCAGCTGCACTCACATAAATTTGCTGCGTGATATTATAATCAAACTCTTGTTTGATGGTTTGTATTAGGAGCATTTGCATTTCTCTGGCACTGATCCCGCTTTGATTCATCCGGGAAATCAGATTGGGTAATGCGATCCTGTCAACCAACAGGGTTAATCTTTCATATGCCTGCAATTGCATTTGATGTGAACCGGGATTCGTTTTTTCAGGCGTTTCTTTTGCCTTATTTTTTTTATTCCACTTATATAAAACAAAAAAAGATCCGATCGTGAATATCACCATACTGACCGTAAATAAAATACTTAAAGGATCCATTGGTTTGATTTTCTACAAAAATAACTGAAACAGGCAGTAGATAATCTTTTCCTTTCCCGAAAATAAAGCCTGTTATTCTACATGAATTGATCTGTATTTTTGCAGTAATATTGAAACATTATGGAAACAGCGATAAAAACACCGGTTTCGTTTACCCTTTCGGCAATTAACGAAATAAAGCGATTAATGAATGAGGAAGGATTTGATAAGTCCCAAAAATTAAGAGTAGGTGTTAAGGGTGGTGGATGCAGCGGTATGACCTATGTATTAGGATTTGAAGCCCCGCAAGCAGATGATGAAGTATATGAATTTGAATCCATTCCTTTTGTAATGAATAAAAGCCATGAATTGTATTTATACGGAATGCAAATTGATTGGCAGGGAGGATTGAACAGTCGTGGTTTTACTTTCAGCAATCCCAATGCAAGCAAAACCTGTGGCTGCGGAACTTCTTTTGCGGTATAATTATTCTTATTATAACTCGTAATGAAGTCTTAAGGCCAATATATGAACAGGGCCACGATCTTTGTTATATGCAGGGTGAGTGATGAGTTGATAATCCGGACTGATAAATAATTTCTTGATCACATTCCAAGAATAATATATCTCTGCTATTTGTTCTGAACCATAATTCAGTTTTCCATCTCCAATGAGAAATCCGTAACCACCTGCTGCCAGATAATTTTTATGCGGGTCAGATAATCCGTTTGCCACGAAGGCAATGCCTAAATGATCATTCTTTCTCTTCCATATGTCACCATCAATGTGTAATCCAGTAGCAAAGCTTCTATCAATTTCGGTAAAAGCCCAGGTTTCATTCTGGCCGTCATTCCTGCTATAATTAATGTAATGATGTATTTTATTGAAATGGTTATCAATACTGATATACCAGCCCTTCTTATCTCTGGCATACTCCCTTGTTGCAGTGATATCCGGCGCTTTATTTAATTGTATCCCTTGCTTAACGGAAAGATCATAATTGCCCATATTGGCTTTGTTCAGGTATAGACCAAGCGATGCACATGTATAAACAGTTTCACTGAAGTGCAGTAAATTTTTCTTTTCAAATTCGATCACAACGCCCATTGCATTATTCCACTTAAACTCAAGATCCGGGCCGTTCGCTTCTATAGGAACTGTAGTTAATGCTGTACGAATATGAAAATCATGATAAATAAATTGCAAAACTGAACCCATGGTATAGCCTCTTGTGTTGGCAGGGTAATCCCAAGCGCCACTACCCATCAAACTCCAGTTTAAAAACTGTGTTCTCGGGTCATTGCTTATTTCTGATGCATCGAAAAAATCTGCAAGACTGAATTTTCCTGCAATCACAGAAATATAGTCTGCATGTTTTGTTTCTTTGATCTGATTGATATCATCATCAATGGCTTCTTTTCTGTCGGATAAAGGAAATTGCTGCTCTACATACAAACGAGCAATGAAGGGGTGCGGAGCAGGATCACCCACTCTATAAATTTCTCCATTAGGGAAACCGGCTACTCCCAGCGTTTTGCTCAAACCCTTTCCTCCGGCGGCTTCGGGATTGAATATGATGTAAGTATTCTTAAAAGCTTTATATGCAAAAAAAAAGGTGGTAGTAAATGATGTTGCAACCGGTTCACTGGGTAATAAACTGTTGTTTCCTGTATAAGGTGCGTGAAAATTAAAATGATATTGCGGGATTAGTGTAGCCTGTGCATGAATGGAATATCTTTTTCCTGTTGGCAAAGAATCTTGTGCAATAGCTATCTCAGCTGATGCCAATAAAAATAATATTTTTATGAATGATTTCATTGATTTTTTGGGGTGTGCAAAAATAGGGGCAAGGGGTTAGAATGCTTTCAATTATTATTACATTATTGTTGCATTTTTTAGTTGATTCTAATTTGTAAAAAACTGAATTAACCTTAGTTTTTCTGTTACTGTCAAATCACTATCTTACTTAAATAAAAATACCGCATGAAAAAAGTACTGATCCCGATTTTCCTTTTTATTCTATATACTTTTTGCTTTGCAGATAAAACCTTTGCTCAAAAAGCAAGACCGGATACGGTTCATACCGGTATTTACATTAACAGCATCTATGATATTGACTTCAAACAAAAAGAATATACAGTTGATTTCTGGCTTTGGTTAAAATACAAAAACAAAGCTTTCGATTTTATACAGAACCTTGAAATACCACAAGCAAAAACAGTTAGTAAATCATTTTCAACGGTAGATTCATCTGATGGAAAAATATATTTACTGATGAAACTTCAATGTGTGATGAAGGATTCCTGGAAGATCGGGAATTTTCCATTTGACCGGCAGAAACTGAGATTAACTATTGAAAACTCTCAATTCACATCTGACAGCTTGGTCTTTGCCGTTGATACAGTGGGTAAACAATTTGACCCTCGTTTTACTTTAAATGGATGGGAAGTTGACAGTTTTACAGTTTCCCCAGGAAAAAAGGTTTATGAAACAGCATTCGGTGATCCAGCACTTGCCAAACCGCATTCCGAATACAGCACATTTAGAGTTAAAGCAGAAATTACCCGCGAAGCAATGGGTTTATTCTGGAAACTTTTTCTGGGAATGTATGTGGCATTTCTGATCGCATATGTTTGTTTCTATATTCATGCCGACGGGATTGATTCAAGGTTTGGTTTGAGTGTGGGCTCATTATTTGCAGTGATCGGTAATAAATATATTGTTGATTCTTCTTTGCCTGAATCCACTTCTTTTACATTGGTAGATACTTTGCACGGGATCACTTTATTTGTGATCATTGCAGTTATCACTTGTACTGCTTATTCTTTAAAATTGGTGAAACAAAATAAAGCAGAGAAAGCTCATAAATTTGATATGGTTGCTGCACAGGTTATACTTGTGATCTATGCTATTCTGAATCTATGGTTCATTTCAAAAGCCAATATGCGTTGATGCTATTATAGCTAGCGCTTCTGCAGAATAAACAAGTGAATGATACTTATAGGAATATTTCCATGGTCATCAGATCATTGGATGGCCCATTTTTGATGCCAGGCTTTGTACTTATTTAATACCTCTTGCGGTTTATAAGTGTACCAACCATAACCATCACGTCTTTCTCTTTCTACTTCCGCCAATGAATACACTACTTTACTATCTCTGTTGCAGAACAGTGGTTTATGTGTGCCTATTTCATAGTAACGTGTCCAGATGGGTGGGGCTAAAGAATCATTCACAACAATTCGATCTGTGCTGGATGTCCTGAATTTATACACTGTTTTTTCTGCAGGAATTGTTTTTACCCTAGTGCCTTTGATGGCGGACTCTTCAAACCATTGAACGGCGCTTTCAATGGCATGGATGATATTTTTGTTGGGATCATTGATCTTCATTAAAAACAACACCACACCTGCACCTTCGGCATTACAGATACTTGGCGGTTCAAACTTTCTAGCCCAAGCAGGTTCTAAGGAAACTTCATCGTATTGCTGACACCAAGCTGTTAGTTTGTTGCTGTCTTTTATCTGTGTTTTTAATATGCAGTCGATCCCTTTTGTAAAAGACATTTTTATTTTTTGCTTTGTTGTTGCATCAACAAATGAATATTCAGGTTGATCATCAAGTATATTTTTAAATACTTCCATAATGCCGATGAATGCATCATCATTAAAAGTGATGCACCTACTGTAATCTTTTTGCAGGGGATAATACTGTGGCCATCCGCCGTTATCGTATTGTGCAGATAACATATAATCGATCCCTTTTAAACAGGCATCTTTATATTTATCAATACTTGTAGCGGCGTATACGCTTGCCAGATATTCCACCTGCGTATAGGAAGTGCCATTATCAAATGTGGTGTGAAGGTCATTTTTAGCAGCAATGAGTTTAACTTTTTGTTCTTCTGTTAAGATGGCCGTGATATCATAATTCTTTGGCCATCCGCCATTGTTCTTTTGGTAGAGTAAAATATTATCTGCAATTCCTGTTATTTGTGTTGGTTTATATTTTGGTTGATTGGGGACAGGACTAACAATCTTATCATTATCTGAAATGTCATACCAGTGATGTGATGCATCCTGAAACGGACTTAGATCTATTGCTTTGTATTCGGCCGGTATTCCTTGCGAATAAATGGTAGAAGACAAGCAAAACAGGGAGAGAAGTATCAAGTAAAAGGATAATTTGCAAGCTTTGGAATTTTTCATTGCATAAAGTTAATAGGATGCATTAGCATCTTTCAAGCTGTTCACCGATGATTTCCCGTCCTTCGCATTTCGGATCTTTAGAAATGCTTTATTTCTTATACGCAAAGCTTGATTTCCTGGTGGAAATGGGATATTTCTTGTACGCAAAGCCTCATTTCCTGGTGTAAATACGGTATTTCCTATACGCAAAGCTTCATTGTAGGGAAACATTGCAGCATTGTAAGGATACATTGCCTTAATCTATGGATACATTGATCCATTGTAAGGATACAATGCTAGATTACCTAAAATAAAAAACCCGCTTCTTGCGAAACGGGTCTTTATTATTCAAAACATTATAGATTAATAACGATACAGTTCCGGTTTGAAAGGACCGTTCTTAGCTATACCTAGGTATTCTGCTTGAGCATCAGTCAACACATCTAATTCAACACCGATCTTAGAAAGGTGTAAACGTGCTACTTTCTCATCCAATACTTTTGGAAGAACGTATACTTTGTTTTCGTAAGAAGCGTGGTTGGTCCACAATTCAATCTGAGCCAAAGTTTGGTTAGAGAATGAATTACTCATTACAAAACTTGGATGTCCTGTTGCACAACCTAAGTTTACCAAACGACCTTCAGCCAGGATGATTACATCTTTGCCTTCAATATTATAAATATCAACCTGTGGTTTGATGGTATCTTTTGTATGACCGTAATTCTTATTCAACCAAGCAATATCAATTTCAATATCGAAGTGACCGATATTACAAACGATCGCTTTGTCTTTCATGGCACGGAAGTGTGGTTCAGTGATCAGATCGCGACAACCTGATGCAGTAACAATGATATCAGCTTCTGCTACGGCTTTGATCATTGGTTTTACTTCAAATCCGTCCATTGCAGCCTGTAAAGCACAGATAGGATCGATCTCAGTAACGATCACTCTGCAACCTGCACCTTTCAGTGAAGCAGCAGAACCTTTTCCAACATCACCATAAGAACCCACAACAGCTACTTTGCCGGCCATCATTACATCTGTTGCACGACGGATCGCATCAACCAGACTTTCTTTACAACCGTATTTATTATCGAACTTAGATTTAGTAACTGAATCATTCACGTTAATAGCAGGAATTGGTAAAGTTCCCTTTGCCATTCTTTCGTATAAACGGTGAACACCGGTAGTTGTTTCTTCAGACAGTCCACGAATTCCTTTTACAAATTCAGGATATTTATCAAACACCATGTTTGTTAAATCACCACCATCATCCAGGATCATGTTCAAAGGACGATCAGCAGCACCAAAGAACAATGTTTGTTCAATACACCAATCAGCTTCTTCCTGAGATTGACCCTTCCAAGCAAATACACCGATACCTGCAGCAGCAATAGCAGCAGCAGCTTGATCCTGTGTAGAGAAGATATTACAAGAACTCCATTTTACTTCAGCACCTAATGCTACTAATGTTTCAATTAAAACAGCAGTTTGAATGGTCATGTGTAAACAGCCTGCAACTCTAGCACCTTTTAAAGGTTGTGTTGCAGCATATTCAGCACGGATAGACATTAAACCCGGCATTTCAGCTTCAGCTAAACGGATCTCTTTGCGACCCCATTCTGCCAAACTGATATCAGCCACTTTAAAAGGAAGGCTGAAGTCAATAGAATTTGTAAGTGTAGACATAGTTATTTTTTTATGAGGAGCAAAGATAAAAAACAGAATAAACAAACAGTAAACTAATTATATTTGGAACAGAATGATACAATTAATTACTTTTAAAGAACAAATAACCATAAA
>CAIMKO010000410.1 GCA_903841915.1 uncultured Chitinophagaceae bacterium
AGTTATTTGTTTGCGTGAATGCAGTGGCAAAGAGTTTTTTGGCTGAGAACAGAGGAAGAATGCTGTACTTCTATAGCATCGCGGGTGCCAGGGATTTTGTATTGGCAAAACTGGCTTTCAATCTGCTATTGATGCTGCTCATGAGTTTACTCAGTTTGGCAGTATTCACCGTTTTATTGGGCAACCCATTAGAAAATGGATTTGCATTTGTTGGCATCACTATTCTAGGAGGTGCCAGTTTAAGTCTTGTATTTACATTTCTCGCAGCCATTGCAGCAAAAGCTCAGCAACAGGCAGCTTTAATGGCCATCATGGGGTTCCCGCTGATTGTTCCACAACTACTATTATTAATGAAGGTTTCAACGATCGGGTTTTCAAACGTCATTCAAAGCGGACTTTGGCAAATGATCTTATTATTGATCGCATTGGATGCAATGGTCGCCTTGCTCGCAGTGATACTTTTCCCGTTCTTATGGAAGGATTAATAAGGTTTAAAAGTTCAAGAAGTTTAATAGGTTTAAGAAGTTTGTTCTTATGAGATCGGCAGTAGTACTGCTATTGAGTGGTTGTAGCCATGAAAATCAAAAGCCCGGGTATTTCTTTATCACAGTCTCCCTTTTTAAAGTCATAGGAATCATGAGTGCAGTTCTGAACGAAAAGCAATTCTCAGTTTAGCACCCATGAAAAGCTGTAAACCTTGCAACTTTTACTGATAGTTGTATAACAATGTAGAATGATGTTGAAGATAACTTAGCATTTGATTTTATAACAATAAAACAAATTTTATGCTAGGGAAATTAAACGAAGAACAAATGGTACAAGTACTTTCTTCGAATGTGATAGGCAGAATAGGTAGTTACGCCGATGAAAAACTGTATATAGTGCCGGTGGCTTATTTGTATGATGATGGATGTCTTTTGGGTCATACCATGCGGGGAATGAAAACCAAAATGCTGGAAAAGAATCCGAAATGCTGTTTTGAAGTGGATGTTATGCAAAATATGAGCAACTGGCAGAGTGTTATTGCATGGGGGAAGTTTGAAGAACTGGAAGGTGATGAAGCAAAAATCGCCTTGCAAAAACTCATCAGCAAATTAATGCCGATCATGACAGGGAAAACTAATCAGCCTGCTCAAGATCTTGATTCGTTACATAAACTGGAGGCCCTTCATGCAAAAGCTACCGTTTACAGAATAAAGATCGAAGAAAAAACAGGTCGGTTTGAAAAACGTTAAATAATAATCTAACATGGATGCTGCGTTCTTTACTTAGCACTATGTTAGAGTAAGCTCTAATAGCAAGAACAGTATGACCTATGTTTTACCTCTGTAAACTTCTTGAAAATTCATTTAGAACTTCAAATGCCTTACTGTTACTCCCTTATTGATCAATTGCTTTAATGAATCGATACCGATCTTTAAATGCCTTTCCACAAAAGCACCGGTAACTTTTTTATCACTTGCTTCTGTTTTCACACCATCAGGAACCATGGGTGAATCGCTTACGAGTAGCAATGCCCCTGTTGGAATATGATTATAAAATCCTACTGCAAAAATGGTGGCTGTTTCCATATCAACGGCATAAGCACGGATCTTTGTGAGATAAGCTTTGAAAGCATCATCATGCTCCCAAACACGGCGGTTAGTAGTATATACAGTACCTGTCCAGTAATCCACTTTATAATCACGGATAGTGGTTGAAATGGCTTTTTGCAAAGCAAAAGCAGGAAGAGATGGAACTTCAGGTGGGAAGTAGTCGTTGGATGTACCCTCACCTCTTATAGCAGCGATGGGTAATATCAGGTCGCCTAGTTTATTTCTTTTTTTCAAGCCACCGCATTTACCCAAAAATAATACCGCTTTGGGTTCTATGGCGCCCAGCAGATCCATTACAGTTGCAGCACCGGGACTACCCATTCCAAAATTAATAATGGTAATACCATTGGCTGTTGCACATTGAAAAGGGCGGTCTTTACCGATCACTTTTACTTTATTCCATTTGGCAAACATATCAACATAGTTTGCGAAATTGGTGAGCAGCACATATTCTCCGAAATTTTCTAAGCTTTCTCCTGTGTATCTTGGTAGCCAGTTATTGATGATTTCTTGTTTCGTTTTCATAATTTGACGATTGATGGTGGACGATTGACGGTGGCGTTTTATTCGAGATGCCTGATAAAACTGTTCAGCATTTTTGAAAGCACTTCGCAATCGTTGTATAAATCAGTAAATATAGTTTCATTTATGTAATTACGATGTTTTGCTTTGATTAAACAAGCTACCACTTCCAAAACCGAACGATTGGAAAATAATAAGAATCTTTTTTTTCAGCATTGGTATGGCCTGTTGAACCTTCGGCAATGTTTAAACCAATACTATCTGCAGCACGTCTTATTTGTGAGCTGAGATTAAACATTTCTTTTCTCGGAAATTCATCAGCAAGTATATTTATTTTTTCTCCTAATTCCAAAGATCCTTGCCAGACTTTCAGTCCTTCAAACTTAAATGGCATTTTATTTTAAAGTTACAAA
>CAIMKO010000411.1 GCA_903841915.1 uncultured Chitinophagaceae bacterium
CTCCCGAAGTGGAAAAAGTAGGATATGCTCTGGCAAAAAAGATCAATGCTTCTGTTACATTGGTGACGATCATCAATAAAGCCATTGATTATGTTCCTTTGGATACGGGACAGGTTTTTGAAAACCAATGGGAAGCCCGAAAAGATATGGCGATGAAGTCTTTGAAAGAAGTGGAAGACAGACATCCCGATGTGCCTACAGAGGTCATATCCTTTATCGGTGATCCTAAAGAAGACATTATCGATCTCTCTATAAAAAAGCACACGACATTCATTGTGATGGGAACGCATGGAAGAACAGGGATGATGCATTTGGTAACAGGAAGCACGGCCGAATACATTATAAGGCATTCGGTGATACCCATTATTGTTGTTCCTGTTAATAAGCAAAGGCATTGATAGAACACCGATGACACAGATGGAACTGATCTTCGCTGATAATGCCGCTTTGCGGCATCCAATCCGTTATCATCGGTATATTCCGCGTCATCTGTGTTCTATTCTATTCTGTTCTGTCTTCCACAGCAGTATAAAACCCTATCCATGAAGTATATGTTTTCGCCTGTGTTGGGTTTACACCAACACATAAGATAATAGAACACGGATGACACAGATGGAACTGATCTTCGCTGATAATGCCGCTTTGCGGCATCCAATCCGTTATCATCCGTACATTCCGCGTCACCTGCCTGCCGGTAGGCTGGTCTGTGTTCTATTCAATTCTGGCTGTTTTCAACAGCAGTATAAAACCCTATCCATGAAGTATATGTTTTCATTAACATCAGAAAGTCTATAAATTTGGTGTAGTAATTTATTTGGACAAAAGCATTTGATGAGAAAACTGCACTATCTGATCTTTTTATTGATACTGGCATCGGGGCTGAGGGGTGAATTATTTGCTCAGACAGATTCTACAGTTCGTTCTGTCAATACGGTTGTTCCTGATTCCATCTCGGTTGATCCATTAAAAATATCAGAAGCAGGATATGTTTCAGAACGTAAAAAGATACTTTCGGTTCATGCTGCAGGAAAACTCTTGAAGCATGCGGAAGAATTGCATGACGGTAATGCGCAAGCCATGGCTTCCCTGAGTTTGGGTGATGCATTCATTGCACACGGAAACAATAAAAAAGCATTGGAAAGTTTAGACCATGCCCTTCGGTTAAAAGATAGTTTGAATGACGATAAGGATATTTCTCATCTCTATTACGACCTGGCCATCGTGTTTGCACATTTGAAACAATACCCGCTGGCATTGCAATGTTTTTATAAGACGGGCTATGTATACCAACAAACTTTTTTTAAACGAAAGCGTAAAAGAATATTTTCTATTGATACTACTGCCGATGCTCGTATGGCAGACCTGTACAATATTAACAGCACCGAAGATTCTTCCACAGCTACCATTTTTTCGGATACAAATATTGATAGTCTGATCATGCATACCGATACAGCTAAATTGAAAAATAATCCTTTGGCTGAAGATTCACCCTTTACAGAATATGATGCTGTTACAGATGCTTTTTATGATAATAAGCCGGCTACAGCTTTTGGGATATTGATACATATCAAGCAACCCACAGCAGGAAAGGACAATATTTTTGAGAAGTTCAGTAAAGTAGGGCATACGTTTGTTACACTGACCAAGTTCAATTCCGACAGCAGTATCGTATCCAAAACATTTGGTTTTTATCCGGAGAAAGATAATCTGCTTTCCGCCACACCCATCATGCCTTCCACCAATTCTGTTTTTAAGGATGATGCATTGCACGATTGGGATGAACTGGTAGGCAAATTCATTTCGCAGAAACAGTTCATTGCCATCCTTGATTTTATTGAAGAAACGGGCAGCAAAAGATATAATCTCAACAGTAATAATTGTACCGATTTCGGTTTGCATATTGCATCGATCGCCAAGATCGAAGTACAGGATACCAGGGGATACTGGCCATTGGGTAGGGGTAATAATCCCGCCAGTACGGGACAAAGCATCCTGAAAGGAAAATTCAAAAACCTCGACAATAATTCGCAGCATGGATTATTTGCCTGCTCGAATAATTTGTTTATCAGAAGAAATGCTGCGCAGTGATCTGTTAGAAGCACTGTCAATTTAATTTAGAGCTTAAGAATTTTTCCTTCCTTATAAGCAGAGTCTACGCAAGGACTCTGCGCATTTCAACAATATGTCGTCAAATTGATAGCCTGTATTTCGATAGAATGATACTCTTTGTTGAACTAAATTACAGTGGTAAAAAAATACCGCTCTAAAACTGCAGAGTCCCTGCGGAGACTCTGCGAAGAAAGAGTCTGTTTTACATTTTAATTGCCCCGCCATTAATGGCGGGGCAATTAAATGAGATATCAATTGGCTTTCGCCACAAAAAATACAAACATCTAGTACCTACTTTTTATATTCAACAGCTCAGAAAAAAAAGGGAAAAAACCCCGGTTTCTTTTGGTCATGCTTTGGTCTTGTTTTGGTCATGCTTTGCTCATGTTTTGCTCAAGCAAAAGCAGACCAAAAGGAAACCAAAAGAAGACCGGAAGGAGAGTAGAATAAGACCAAAACAAAAGACGAATAAAGTTGCTTTACAATTGCTTTTGGTGGTTACTGATTTTAAATTTGGCAAGGGAATAGGTAAAGTAGCTTGAAACACATTCGGTAGCATCGTTAGCTGGAAATTATTCCCAAATAAACGTTGATTGTTGTCTTTATGGGACTTTGATTAATGAAACGTTTTTTTGAGAAAATGGCAGGTGTGTAAAGAATACTGTTTACAAGTATCAGAGTGATGTAATCGAAGTCTCAAAAAAGGAAGGATTTATAAGATTGCATTACTTAACAAATATTCTAAATCCGTTCAAACCTGTAAATGGAACAGGCACATGATTTTTCCAATAGGTAGAAGATCCAAGAATATACTCATCATTTCCCTTTACAAATAGATCCCAAAAATATGCCCCCCCTCCGTTTGTTGGTGGAATGCTAAAATCAATGGCATTATTCTTCCAGCAATAACTGTAATAACCATTATATAATCCAGTAACGGAAAAATCAGAATTGATATAAATATTGCCTATTACAAACACGTCAGAACCGGAAACAACCACTTTTGTTGCACCTGAAACACCAGATCCTGATACCGTTGTAGCAGGGGGTAAATTTAAAGGCAGATACGTTTTAACACCGTTTTTCCATAAAACAGGTACGATATCTTGCTTACCGGGAGCATAAGTACCAATATCAAAGCCTGCCACGTAAACGTCAGTACCGGAAACAAAAATTGAATTGGCCCATGAATCGGTGGTACTCAACTTAATTCTTGTTCCATTTTTCCAATAGACTGCAATATCATTTATTAAAGCTGATATGGTGTCCGTTTCAAATCCGGTTGCATAAACATCATTGCCTGAAACAAAAATAGAAGTGGCAGTTGTGTTGCGTGCCAGATCAACAATAACAGGTATGCCGTTTTTCCAATAGGTGGGTTGCCCACTTAAATTATTACCCATCACATAAACATCATTATTATAAACAATCACTTGCCCAAAATACCCCGGTAATTTTGTAGCAACACCATTCTTCCAGAGAATACCTGAATCAGAAGTTGCCCGACTACCTCTTAATCCACAAGAGCAATAAGAACTCCCGATAACATAAACAACAGTATCTGCTACAAAAACAGAGTTTGCATCCGAACTATTTCCACCATTATTAGGAATATCAAGAACATATAATGATTGATCTTTCCATAGAGCACCCCTTCCAAAATCACCAGCAATATAAACACCTGCTGTAGCTTTTGGAAAAGTATCAGGAATAGGAATAGGAATGGGATCTGAATTTTTTTTGCAGGATGATAAAGCACCCACTATACTTATACATATAAAAAAGGTTTTTACGTTCATGCCCTTAATCATTAAAAGTATACAAGAAAATGTTCTATTTATTTGAAAAGGGAAGAATTACAAACTAAATATAATAAATAAAAATAAATACTTAGAACTTTTGAATATAAATCAAAATAACAGGAGTATACATTTCAAAACGAGTATTTCTATTACTACTGATATAAACAAATATTCAAAATATTTGATCCGTAGCATGTAATGAACATAGTCAAAATAGATTAATCTGATTTCATTTTTTTAAATTCTATAACACTATGAAGTTGTCTCATAAAACCACCGTTTATTTGAAACTTCTTCCTTCTTCTGTCATAATTTCCTTGATGGCAGCAAAATTTATTGGTTATAAAACAGCTTTTTTTTGATAGATTTACTGAGAGAGAATACACATATGACTTTCTTATAAAAGCTAAAAATATCGAACTATGACCATCCCAGAATTTATAGCAAATCAACCGGAAGAGCGGCAGGCATTATTGTCTCAATTGCATGAAATTATTATTCAGAAAGATAAAACCGTCACACCGGTCATCGCTCCCATGATGGGGAAGGACATGATCATTTATAATGCGCCAGGTACTTTTAAATACGGACTTTCCAGCGTTAAAAAATATATGTCATTGCACGTATTGCCCATGTATGGTTCACCGGTCATCTACGAAAAATATAAAGCCTTGTTGAAAGAAGCCCGCTTTCAAAAAGGCTGTATCAATTTTTCGAACAAAGATGAAATGCCCCTGAAGATCGTAAAGGAACTGATCGCAGAGTGTGCGAAAATCGATCTTCGTGCGCTGAGAGAGGAGTATTTAAAATCTAAATCGAAAAAAGCGAAATAGGCTACAAAATCTCAAATATCAAATCTCAAATAAACAATCTGTTATCTTTGCTTTCTACAAACCCGAGCTATCGAGTCAGGAGCGATCCTGATTAGGAAAGTCCGGACAGCATAGAGCAACCTACCGGCGAATAACCGGCTATTGTCATACTGAGCTTGTCGAAGTATCTCAGTAAGAGAAAGTGCCGCAGAAAATAACTACCACGCAAGTGGCAAAGGTGAAAATGTGAGGTAAGAGCTCACAGCAGTTGATGGTAACATCAGCAGCGGGTAAACCTTGGGTGCTGTAATGCCACGTATAGAGCCGTTTTGAGAGCTGCTCGCTCAAGTCCGGCCAATGGCGGGACACGGCTCAGGGTAGGCAGCAACAGGTAAACAGTAATGTTTATCGCAGATAAATGATAGTTTAGAAACAGAATCCGGCTTATGAGGTTTGTAGATTTTATGCTTCAGAAATGAGGCATTTTTTATTGAAAATAAGCGTTTAAACAGGAATGATTTTTGCACTTTTTAGTAGCTTATAAGTACCTTTATAAACTTCTTAAAATTGAAAAAATACGATATGAAAACGCGCCTGGGATTACTTGTTTTTCTGATGTTATTGCTTACATCAAATGTTCATGCACAATCTGTAAGAGAGAAGATCTCTTTGGATGAAGGATGGAAATTTCATTTGGGAAATGCAACAGATCCCCAAAAGGATTTTAATTACGGCATCGAAAATATTTATCAGAAAGCAGGTGAATCCGGCAATACCTGTATCAATCCTCATTATAATGATGCAGCATGGCGCAGTGTAGATGTTCCGCATGACTGGGTAGTAGAATTGCCTTTTGAAAAGTCATCCAGCTTTGAAATGGACTCTCATGGTTATAAAGCCATTGGGGTGGCACATCCGGAGAACAGTATTGGCTGGTACAGAAAATCATTTACGGTTTCTCAAAAAGATTCAGGCAATAAATATGTATTACAATTCGATGGGGTATATCGTGAATGCAAAGTTTTTATTAACGGGCATTATCTCGGTTCTAATTTCAGCGGATATACAGGATTCGAATTGGATGTTACCGATTATCTGCAGTTCAGAAGGAATAATGTGATCACAGTTAGAGTAGATGCTTCACAATTTGAAGGTTGGTTCTATGAAGGAGCAGGTATTTACCGTCATGTTTGGCTGAATAAGATCCATCCTTTGCATATTGCTTCTAACGGAACCTATGTTCAGACAAAAGTAGTGGGCAAGAATGCCGGCATCATCACCGAAACAAAATTGCAGAATCAACTTTACAGCAATACAGCAGGAGAGATCCAATCTTATGTGATCGATAAAGCAGGAAAGAAAGTGGCTTCATTCCCTGCACAGAAATTAAGTTTGAAAGTAAATGAAATAAAGACGGTCAATCAAACAGCAACTATTGTTTCGCCTAATTTATGGAGTATTGAAACGCCGTATTTATATAAACTGATCTCACTGGTAAAGTCAAACGGAAAAACAATTGATAGTGTAGTTACAAAGTTTGGAATAAGAACTGTTGTTGTTGACAAAGACAAAGGTTTATTTGTCAACGGAAAGTTTGTAAAAGTATTGGGAACCTGTAATCACCAGGATCATGCAGGCGTAGGAAGTGCGTTGCCTGATGCATTGCAATACTATCGTATCAAATTACTGAAAGAAATGGGCGATAATGCCTATCGTACCAGCCATAATCCTCCAACACCTGAATTACTCGATGCCTGTGATGAATTGGGAATGATCGTGCTGGATGAGAACCGGTTATTGGGTAGCAGTGCAGAAGTAATGAGTCAGTTTGAAAGATTGATCTTACGCGACAGAAATCATCCATCTGTATTCATGTGGTCATTAGCGAATGAAGAACATGGTCTGCAATACACAGATGTGTCCACCAGAATTGCATTGAGCTTATTGGCAAAACAAAAAGAACTGGATCCAAGTCGTACGGCAACTTATGCAGCTGATATGGGTAATATCAGAAGAGGCATCAATGAAGTGATACCCGTTCGTGGTTTTAATTATAATGTGATGGGTATTGACCCGTACAGAAAAGAGAATCCCAATCAGCCGATCATCGGAACTGAAATGGCAAGTACCGTTTGTACACGTGGCATTTATATCAATGATACGATCAAAGGTTATGTTCCTGATTATGATTCTATTTTTCCACCATGGGCAACCAGGGCAGAAAAATGGTGGAAGATCGCTGCAGACAGAGAATGGTTCATGGGTGGATTTGTTTGGACAGGATTTGATTATCGCGGTGAACCGACGCCATACAGATGGCCTTGTATCAATTCACATTTTGGGGTGATGGATGTTTGCGGATTTCCAAAGAATGATTATTACTATTATCAAAGCTGGTGGAGCAATAAAGATGTGTTGCATATTTTTCCGCATTGGAACTGGAAGGGACAGGAAGGAAAACCCATTCGCGTGGATGTGAACAGTAATGCTGATGAAGTGGAACTTTTCTTAAATGCAAAGAGTCTGGGTAAACAAACCATGCCTAAGAATGGACACCTTTCATGGACAGTTAATTATCAGCCGGGCGAATTAAAAGCAATAGGATGGAAGAAGGGGAAATTATTGCAGGCATCGATTGAAACAACGGATGAAGCATATCAGATCGTTGCAACGCCTGATAGGACAAGCATTACAGCAGATGGAAAAGATGTTGCTGTATTTAATATTACCGTAAAAGATAAAAAAGGAAGAGAAGTGCCTGATGCGATGAATTTGTTGCAATTCAATGTCAGCAATGCAAAGATCATTGGGGTAGGTAATGGAGATCCCAGCAGCCACGAAGCAGATAAATATTTGGACGGAAAATATCAACGCAGTTTATTCAATGGGAAATGTCAGGTGATCGTACAAAGCAATAAATCAAAAGCTGCTATTGTATTTGAAGCCATCGGTGACGGATTAGCAGATGCTAAAACAAGCATTAAAGCCGAATAGGATCATTCTTTTAAAAACGCAGCCATCTTCGCATTTACAGAAGATGATTGTTCCAGGTGTGGAAGATGTCCGGCATCATTAACAGGAAAGAATTCTGTTTTCAGATCATTCCTGATGGAATCACTGTAATTGAATGTTACGGTCTTATCCTCTTTACCCCAAATGAGTAATGTTTTTTTATGCAGTTCATTTAGTTTCTTATAATTCTCTTTGATGGCAACAGCGCTATAATCATATCGGGTAGAGAGTATGGCATTCCTAAAACCCTTGTACTGCATTTGTTCTTTGTATTTGCTTACCCAATCTGGGAAGTGTTGGGGATATTTAAAATCTTCTAATTGACCATTGGCTGTTTTATCAGTTTGCACTGCCATTTGAATGTTGGCGACTTGCTTGGAAGCTTTTATTCTCCTGAGATCATACACAGGATCTATCAGAATGATCTTATCGATCAGTTCCGGATAATGAACTGCAAAATCAGTTAGAACAGCACCCCCAAATGATACACCAGCCAGGGATACCGGTGCTTTTAGTTTCAGTGTATTGAAGAGTTCCAGTAATTGATTGCGGAAAAGATTTTCATCGTAAGTTATTTGAGGTCTGTCGGAATAACCACGGCCATAAAGATCATATCTGATGACATGAAAGCCCTGCTGAGCAAGATATTCGTAAGTCCCATCCCAGATATAATAGGGAACACTGAAACCATGAATTAAAATAACGGTTTTAGCAGAATCATTTCCCATGGTTTGATAATGGGTGACACCGGCACTTAGCTTTACAAATTCTCCGGAAATGTCTTGTCTGATCTCTTCTGTGAGCTTTTCTTTTTCGGGATCAATTAGTAATAGAGAAATAGAAAATATTAATACAAGGATCACTATCACTGAAACAAATGAAAGTCCGATCTTTTTTCTATTGCTCATATAATTTGCTGTCTTATTTAAAAATTGGAACAAAGATGCTTTATAAAACAGAGATACAAATACCGATTTCGAGGGAGGAGAACTGCTGTTAAAATTTTCTAAATAATCGTAGCCTTCTACAAATTTTATGTTTAAAATATACACAAGAAAGTGTTGTATACCTAAAAAAGAAGCAATGTTTGAAAATCGTAGGTATTGCTTTGAAATGTGTTAGAAAATGATTGAGTATTGGTAGTTATTTGCAATACAAAAGATCAGTTGTCTGAACAAGTGGTTTTTAAGTTTTTTGTTATTCGAAAGATTGTAAATTGAATAAGAGATACCTTTTGTTTTGCTTTCTTTATGTTATTATCAGAGGTTAATAAAATTCAAGCATATCGTATGAATCATAAATGTGTTATTATATCGGGATGGATCATTCTGTCTGCGTTTGGTTCTTTGTATGCGCAAAAGCCACTTTCCTTGAAAGAAGCTTTAAGGATCGGTATTGAAAATTATGGCACTATAAAGGCCAAGACACAATATGCTCAAGCTTCTAAGGTTTCGGTTGAACAAGCTAAACGGGAAAACCTTCCCAACTTCAATATCAGTGCTCAACAATCTTATGGTACAGCAAATGGACAATATGGACCTATCTACGGGTTCAATGGTTTAGGCGTTGCTTCATCAGGTCCGGCTTTTGCCCAGCAAAATAACACGGCAGTATTTGGTGCTTTATATCTGACCAATATTAACTGGGATTTTTATGCATTCGGCAAAGCAAAAGAAAAAGTAAAAACAGCACAGGCTTTAGCTGCTAAAGATGATAAAGACCTGCAACAGGAAATATTTCAGCATAAAGTAAAAATAGCTTCGGCTTATTTGAATCTGATCGCAGCGCAGCAACTCACCGTTTCTTATGAAAAGAATCTGGATCGGGTGGATACATTCCGAAGGGTAGTTATTGTAAGGGCATTGAATGGATTGATCCCGGGAGTAGATTCTTCTCAGGCTAATGCTGAATATTCTTCAGCGAAGATATTATTGACTAAATCCAGGGATCAGCAAGCAGAATTGTCTAATCAGTTATCTCAATTGTTAGGCGTATCAGCACAGGATTATATCGTGGACAGTTTTTTCATTACGAGGATACCGAAGATATTAGCAGACTCTGTAACAGCAGAAAAACATCCCTTATTACAATATTATCAAAGCAGGATCAATGCAAGTGATGAACAGGCCCGTTATTATAAAACAATATCCTATCCTTCCTTCACAGTGGTGGGCGTACTGCAGGGAAGAGGATCCGGGTTTAACAGCGATTATGCTATCAATCCAAGCGATTTCACACAAAACTATTGGAGCAGTATTTCCCCTACACGCACCAATTATTTATTAGGATTGGGTGTTAGCTGGAATATTACGCAACCTTATCGGATAGCACAGCAAGTGAAGTCGCAGAATTTGATCAGTAAAGGATTGCAGGAAGAATATACATTGATCGATCAACAGATCAAAGCACAAATACAGCTTTCGGACAGTAAAATAAAAAATGCCATAATCATCCATAACGAAGCGCCAATTCAGGTAAAAGCTGCAGCAGATGCTTATATGCAGAAATCAGTGTTGTATAAGAATGGATTGACCAATCTTGTGGATGTTACACAAACCCTTTATACATTGATCAGGGCAGAAACAGATAGAGATATTGCGAATAATAATGTTTGGCAGGCACTTTTGCTAAAAGCAGCTTCGACAGGGGAGTTCAGTTTGTTTGAGAATCAGTTTTAAAAGATTTCACTAGTCATAGAAATAATTATAGCTCATTATGAATTTGATTCGTTTTGCATTAAGAAAACCTATTTCAATACTTGTATTGGCAGCAGGACTACTATTTTTTGGGATTAAGGCAGTTACTACTACCAAGATCGACATCTTCCCAAAATTAGATATGCCTGTCATTTACATATCGCATCCATTTGGAGGATATACTCCTGCACAAATGGAATCTTTCTTTGCCAAACAATACATCAATATTTTCCTTTTTGTAAATGGTATCAAAAGCATTGAAACAAAGAATATACAAGGATTGACTTTAATGAAGATCAATTTCTATCCGGGTACCAATATGGCGCAGGCAGCAGCTGAAGTAAGTGCTTTTGGTAACAGGGCACAATCAGGATTTCCACCCGGTTCCAATCCACCTTTTATCATTCGTTTCGATGCTTCAACATTGCCCGTTGGACAATTGGTATTGAGCAGTGATAAAAGAACGAATAACGAATTGCTGGATATGGCAAATATCTATGTACGTTCTTCTTTTACTACGGTTCCAGGATTGATCGGTTCTCCACCTTTTGGCGGTAATATAAGAACAGTGGTCATTAAAGCTGATCCTGAGTTATTGCGGCTTCATAATATGACGCCTGATCAATTGGTGGAAGCCATGCGTGTGAATAATCAGGCTACACCATCCGGGAATATTCGCATCGGGGATAAGAATTATATCACACCTGCTAATACGTCTATTCGAAATATAAAGGACTTTGAAAATATTCCGCTTTTTAAAGGATCAGTACAGAATCTATATTTAAAAGATGTTGCTACTGTTGAAGACGGTGCAGATATCACTTCCGGTTATGCTTTGGTAAATGGTCGTCGTTCTGTTTACCTCAGCATTGCAAAAAGTGCAGATGCTTCTACATGGGAAGTGGTGCAGAATCTGAAGAAAGCGATCCCGAGAATGCAGTCGCAATTACCCGAAGATGTAAAACTGACCTATGAATTTGATCAGTCAACCTATGTGATCAATTCAGTAAAAAGTTTGTTAAGTGAAGCAGTGATAGGAGCTATATTAACGGGATTGATGGTCATCCTTTTTTTAGGTGATCTGAGGGCTGCTATCATTGTAATTTTAACGATACCTACTTCGATCATTTCTGCTGTTCTCTTTTTAAATCTTTTTGGGCAAACCATTAATATCATGACGCTCAGTGGCCTTGCATTGGCGGTAGGGATATTAGTTGATGAGAGCACTGTTACGATCGAAAATATTCATCAGCATCTGGATATGGGCAAGCCAAAAGCACTGGCTATATGGGATGCTTGTAAAGAGATCGCTTTCCCAAAATTGCTGATCCTGTTCTGTATCCTTGCGGTATTTGCACCTGCATTTACCATGAGTGGCATTCCCGGTTCTCTATTCCTGCCATTGGCATTGGCCATTGGTTTTAGTATGGTCGTTTCTTATTTACTGGCACAAACTTTTGTGCCGGTGATGGCTAACTGGATTATGAAAGTGAAACATCATAAAAAGACGGATGGAAAGGAAATGACAGATGATGAAGAGTTTGCTGCAGCAGGATTGAATTCATCAGGCGAAGAAGATACCTGGAGTCAGAAGGCAAGCTTGATAGAAAGGAATATCAGTGAAGATAAGATGACTGTTTTTGAACGTGTAAGGAAAAGGTATCTCAGTTTCATCGGCCGAATGATGCCGTATCGAAAACCTATTGTGCTCGTTTATTTGATCGTTGTTTGTGCTTTTGCCGGATTTCTGATCTCTACTATTGGAAGAGATGTTTTGCCAAAAGTAAATGGCGGTCAATTCATGGTCAGGATGCGTTTGCCGGATGGTACAAGAATAGAACATACGGAAGCAACAACGCTTCAATTATTGGATAGTATCAATAAACTGATAGGAAAAGATAATATTTCCATTACATCTGCTTATGTTGGAATGCATCCGCAGTTATTTTCTGTAAGTCCTATCTTCTTATGGATGGCAGGCCCTCAAGAATCTGTTCTTCAAATAGCTTTGAAAGAAAATGTAAAATTGGATCTTGATGAACTAAAAGATAAGATCAGAAACGTGACCAGGAATATCAATTCAAATATTAAACTATCATTTGAGCCGATCGAATTAACGGACA
>CAIMKO010000412.1 GCA_903841915.1 uncultured Chitinophagaceae bacterium
AGAAAGGATTATAGAATAAAGTATTAAGTGATAAGTTGGAAGTTATAAGTCATAAAAACAAATAACTGATAACAGCTTAACACTTACAACTTATAACTTACAACTCTAATGAGCACACCCAAACAAAATAATAAAGACGCGATCAATAAAGGTTTACGCAGTCTGCTGCGCAATATTGATGAGGACCTGAAAACAACCACCGGAGAATTAAAAACAAAAGTTGTTGAGCAGGTTACAACAGCATCACGCATTTCGATTAATGAAATTCAGATCAATCCAAAACAGCCGCGAAGAGATTTTGATGAGACTGCATTGAATGAATTAGCAACTTCTATTAAATTACACGACATCATACAACCGCTTACTGTTTCTAAATTGGCAAGTGGTAAATATCAATTGATCGCGGGTGAACGACGTTTTCGTGCATCAAAGATCGCGGGGCTAAAAGATGTTCCTGTTTATGTTCGTCAGGCAAATGACAGCGAATTACTGGAACTGGCATTATTGGAAAATCTCCAACGCGAAGATCTTAATGCGATCGAGATCGCACTGAGTTACAAAAGAATGATGGATGAATTGAACTTTTCCCAGGAACAGGTAGCGGAAAGAATGGGCAAAGAGCGAAGCACAGTTACCAACTACATTCGTTTATTGAAATTGCCGCCCGATATTCAATTGGCCGTAAGAAATGGTACTATCAGTATGGGGCATGCAAGGGCATTGATCAACATTGATACAATTGATAAGCAACTATATGTCTTTCATGAAATACAAAAGAAAGGTATCAGTGTAAGACAAACGGAAGAACTGGTTCGCAAACTATACAAAGCTGAAAAGCCCGGTGCTGTTAAATCTTCCGTAAAAGAAAATTTGCCTCCTGCATATAAAAAGATTGAAGATAACTTAGCGTCTCATTTCGGAACTAAAGTAAAACTGGTACATCAAAAAAACGGTTCAGGCAGTATCACTGTAGAATATTATTCGCTGCAGGAATTGAATAAAATACTGGATCTGATGAATGTAACAGTCAGTTAATCTTTTAATGAAGTTATCCTGTCTCATATTGTTTATCTTTCTTTTCGGTGTACAATCTTTATCGGCTCAATCAGATAAAAAAGATTCGGCAAATACTTCTCTATTGAAAGACAGCAGCAAAACTGCTTCAGTACAAAAAGATTCGGTTATCATTAAACCGCAACATATTCCAAGAATTGCTACCCAAAGATCTGCGTTGATTCCAGGCTGGGGACAAGCATACAATCGCGAATATTGGAAAATACCGATTGTTTATGGTGTCTTAGCTATCCCTACTTATACTTTCTTTTATAATAGTAGTTATTATAAAATGTGCAAGTTTGCATACGATGCAGTGTATGCTGCAACCGTTCCAATTAACGGAGTTGTAGACACTACGATGCTGGCTTCGATCGATCCGAAAGTAAAAAAATCGGATGGAACTCCGTTAAGTCTTGCAGATTACCAGAATTATCGAAATGCATTCAGGCGTGATAGAGATTATTCTGTTTTTTGGTTTTTGATCGTATGGGGATTACAGGTAGTGGATGCCACAGTATATGCGCACCTGAAAAACTTTGATGTAAGCAAGGATCTTTCCATGCACATTCAGCCCAATATAAATCCGATGAC
>CAIMKO010000413.1 GCA_903841915.1 uncultured Chitinophagaceae bacterium
ATATTACAGTACAATGTAAAATGTGTGAAGGCTCAATTGGAAAAGTTCTTAGACTTCGACGCCAACAAAAAGAATGCTGCTGAAATGGTGAACAATTATGATTGGTTCAAAGACTTTTCTTTTCTGCATTTTATACGTGATGTGGGCAAACATATCACCGTGAATTATATGATGGCGAAAGACAGTGTGAAGAAAAGACTGGAAGGTGATACAGGAATGAGCTTTACAGAATTTACCTATCAGTTGGTGCAGGGCTATGATTTTTACTGGTTGTATCAGAAAAAGAATTGTAAACTACAGATGGGTGGAAGCGATCAATGGGGCAATATTGTTACCGGTACAGAATTGATCCGCAGAAAAGCAGGTGGTGAAGCATTTGCATTTACCTGTCCCTTGATCACCAAAACAGATGGAGGCAAATTCGGTAAAACAGAGAAAGGAAATATCTGGTTAGACGCAAAGAAAACTACGCCTTATCAATTCTACCAATTCTGGCTGAATGCAAGTGATGAGGATGCAAAAAAATGGATCAAGATATTTACACTCTTACCCAAAGAAGAAATAGAAAGTCTGTTGACAGCACACGAAACAGCCCCTCACTTAAGAGCATTGCAAAAAAAACTGGCCGAGCAATTGACCATATTCGTTCACAGTAAAGAAGACCTTGATTTTGCACTAAAAGCGAGTGAGATCCTGTTCAGTAACGATACTGCCGAAATTTTAAGATCGCTGAATGAAGAACAATTACTGCAGGTGATGGATGGAGTGCCTACTGTTGAATTCAGTAAACAACTGATCGATCAGGGATATGATCTGATTAGTTTCCTGGCCGAAACACAAATATTTTCCAGCAAGGGAGAAGCCAGAAAAATGTGGCAGGGCGGCGGTGTTGGTATCAATAAAGTAAAACTGAATAGCGATACAACAACAGTCAATTCAAAAGATCTATTGCAAGACAAATATGTATTGGTACAAAAAGGAAAGAAAAATTACTATTTGGTGATCGCAAAATAGTTTCAGATGACTCTTGGTTCTTGAAACTTGCAACTTGTCACTTGTGTCTTGTACCTTGTTCCTTGTATCTTGTGCCTTGTAATTATTTTATTTCTTTGATCGCTTTCCAGAAGGCTTCTGCTACTATCTCGTTGCCAATGGCTGTCAGATGAACCCTGTCTCTGGTCAATATACCAGATTCCTTGTTTTCTTTATTATTCTGAACATTGTAATCCATAAAGATCTTTCGCAGGTCAACCAGGGGAATATTTTCTTTTACAGTAAATGATCTGATCCAGTTACTATAGTAATTCAGATCTCCATCCAATTGATTACTGTTATCAGTTCTTTCTCCAATCACCGCCGGCGTACTGATGATCACTTTGATATTATTGGCTTTTAATTTCTTAACGATGGCCTGATAGAATTTCCCAAACTTATCGTAATCAGTTCCGGTTCCGGAAGACTGTTTATGCCATACATCATTTACACCGATATAAATAACAACAATATCCGGCTGTTTAGCAAGCACATCCTCTTCCAACCGCAGATACAGATCGTATATCTTATTGCCACTTACACCTGCGCCAATGGTCTCATAAGCATCATTGAGCCTTTCAACTGTGATCAACGAATCTATCTTTTTGATATAACCACCGGGTTGAACACCACCCGCAGTAATGGAATCACCAAAAAAAAGTACTTTCTTTTTGGGAGCCACAATGAAAGACATCGCTATGAAAGAGGCTGCAATTAAAACGAATAAAGTGAACTTTGATCTCATGCGTTAATGTATTTAAAATTTTAAAAAAATATGATTGGAACATTCGTTGACTATTTGATGGCTTTGATAGCTTTCCAGAATTCTTTGGCTACCAATTCATTTCCTTTCGTATTCAAATGTACTTTATCAACTGTAAGAATTCCTGATTCTTTGTTTTCGGTATTATTTGCATTCTCATACTCGTAAAATACATGACGCAGATTTACAAAAGGGAGATTATTCTTTTCTGCAAATGTCCTGATCCATAAACAGTATAAATTAAGGTCAGCATCCATTTCATTGGTACCATCAGCCTTTTCACCTATTACTGCAGGCGTACTGATGATCACTTTAATATTATTGGCCTTTAACTTTTTTACGATGCCTTCATAAAACTTCCCAAACTTGTCATAGTCGGTTCCGGTTTGTGCTAATTTCTTATGCCAAACATCATTGATACCAATATAGATGACAACAATATCAGGCGACTTAGCCAGCACATCATCATCTAACCGAAAATAAAGATCATATATTTTATTGCCCCCTATACCCGATCCAATAGTTTGATATTTTTCACTGAGTCTTTCGCTTTTAATAAAGCTATCGATCATACTGATATACCCGCCGGGCTGTGCTCCCATTTCTGTAATGGAATCACCAAAAAAAAGCACTTTCTTTTTTTTGCTTTCATAATTGAATGCCATGATGAACATGCTGACAACAAACAAAACGAGTAATATAATTTTAGAAGACATCTGGTTATTATTTAAGTCGGATATTCTTTTTGTCCGATTGATCAATCATGAACCGGGTAGATAATTTACAAAATAACACAATTAAGAATAAACTGCGTTTTCTTGTCTGTGTCAGGCAACAATTTGTATCCAAGAATGAAGATCAGCAGAAATATATTTTCGTTAACAACATCTTAGAATTGTTCAATTACAGCATTTGAGCATCTCATCGTAAATTGCATTCATGAAGAAGCTCTTATTGCTTTTATTTACTTCGATCATTTCAATTCAAACGCTGTTGGCAACTGATACAACAAGTGTAAAAATTTTCTTTGCTACGAATGAGTTCAGGATATCCGAATCCGAACAGGAAATTTTAGATGGCATACTGCCGGATGACAGCAGTATTGTTCTACGAAATATTAGCATTTATGGTTACTGTGATTCATCTGAGAAAGAGGACAAAAAGCATTCTTTATCCCTGCAAAGGGCGAATGAGGTAAAAAAATACCTGATCGGCAAAGGAATTGCAGCATCATTGATCTCAACAGTTGAAGGTAAAGGAAGAAAAATACTACCTGCAAATGAAGGATCAGGAGAAGAAATCAGGCAAGTTTGGGTCATCATCGAATATCAGGCGGTGATCGTTGAGGAGCCGATCATCATCAAAAGCACACGTAAAAAGAAAGAAGACGATCGGTAAATGAACTGATCTGTATGCGATAATCTTTTTTTTGGTACATTTTAGCCCCGCCCCTATTTTTGCACCCCGGTCGAACCCAAATTGGGCTTGATCATTGGACTGGGTTATGGTGTAATGGTAGCACTACAGTTTTTGGTACTGTCTGTCTAGGTTCGAATCCTAGTAACCCTACAAGAGAAGTCCTGCATTAAATGCAGGACTTTTTTTATGGCCTTTTCTCATCAGGGCCATTTCCTTCCTGAATTCGCTTGATCCGTTTGCTGGCATAACCAATACCTGCTGCAATCAATATGGTTAATCCGCCATCAACGGGAGCAGATTCAGGATCTCCGGGGGGACTGGGGGGCTGTGCTTGGAGGTATTC
>CAIMKO010000414.1 GCA_903841915.1 uncultured Chitinophagaceae bacterium
CTGAAATACCTCCCAGGATATTTGCCTGTAATTTATCATTCGGCATTCCTTTGCCGGCCATGAATTGTGCACCGCCATTAGAAAACTGGATCATTACTGGTGAATTCACTTTAGCTGCTGTTTCCAAAACAGCATTAATCGTATCTGTGCCTGTTACGTTTACTGCAGGTAATGCAAACTGATTGTCTTTTGCATCGTTGTACAATGCTTCTAATTCTTTTCCGAACAATACCCCGGCTCTGTATTTTGCCATGATAAAAATGTTTTTTTAATGATTGAAATAGTTGCTTTTTTTAAAATCTGCCGCAAGATAAGAATAGTTATTACAAACACTTGTTAGCATTGCCCGCGAAATTATCGCAGCCAATGCTAAGAAAGGATGCGTTTTGTCATCTGTTAGAAATAGTTTTCCCGCATTTAGCATCTAAAATTTAACGTCCAACATAAAATATTATTTCGCAAGGCTTTGAATCACATCGTACTTGGTAACAATATGATAAGCGCCTGTTTCATCTTTGGCCAACACCGCTCCATTTTCTTTGGTGATCAAACTGCCAAGTCTTTCCACGGGTGTTTCAAAGTCAACAACAGGGTAGGCGTGTTCCAATACACTTTCAACCGTAACATGTTTTATTTCGGGGTTACTGAATACTTTCTGAAATAATCCGCTTTCGCTTAAGGATCCAACGATAACAGCATCATTTATTACAGGGATCTGTTCAATATCATATTTCTTCATCAACTCAACAGCTTCTGCAACGGTTTGTGATGATCTTACAGAAACAAGTCGATTTGCTTTTCTACCATTCACGATATCTTTAAATGTTTTTACTTCTAAGAAACCACGTTCCATCATCCATTGATCATTATAGATCTTACCAACATATCTGCTGCCATGATCGTGAAATACACAAACCACCAGATCGTCTTTTTTCAATTTGCTTTTTAGCTGCATCAATCCCTGAATACAACTGCCTGCACTGTATCCGCAGAATAAGCCTTCTTCTTTAGCGATTCGTCTTGCCATCACGGCACCGTCTTTATCCGATACCTGTTCAAAATAGTCGATCACACTCATATCATAATTCTTCGGAATAAAATCTTCTCCAAATCCTTCACTGAAATAAGGATGCACTTCATTCATATCGATCTCACCTGTTCTGAAATATTTGGTGAGTAAACTTCCATGCACATCAATGGCCCATACCTGTATGTTGGGATTCTTTTCTTTCAAATACATGGCAGCACCGGTAATGGTTCCACCTGTTCCGGCAGTACAGACAAAGTGCGTGATCTTACCATCTGTCTGCTTCCATATTTCAGGACCTGTTGATTCATAGTGCGCCAATCTGTTGGCCAGATTATCGTACTGATTCATGTGATAACTGTTGGGCACTTCTTTTGCCAAACGTGCTGCAACACTATAATAACTCATCGGGTCTTCGGGCAGCACATTGGTGGGACAAACGATTACTTCAGCACCCACAGCCTTTAAAATATCGGCTTTCTCTTTGCTTTGTTTATCGGTGGTAACAAAAATGCATTTGTATCCTTTTACGCAGGCAGCTAATGCCAGGCCCATGCCTGTATTGCCACTGGTACCTTCAATGATGGTGCCTCCTGGTTTTAATTTGCCTTCCTGTTCGGCCACTTCCACCATCTTTAAAGCCATACGGTCTTTGATGGAATTGCCCGGATTAAAATAATCCACTTTTGCCAAAACGGTGCAGGGGAGTTCTTTGGTTATTTTATTTAATCTGATCAGTGGTGTATTACCGATCGTTTCCAATATGTTGTTCTTAATATCCATTCATAGTGTGTTTGCTGCAAATGTACTGTTTTGAAAAAACTAACAATGGTTAGTTGAGAAATAATCGCGGAGCTGTTTTTTCTGTCACTTTGGCGCACAACCCATAGATAACCGATAGATGATCCATAGATAACCCATGGATAACTCATGGATAACCCTTATATAATTCAGGGAAAATAGAGGCTTCAACTGTCATTTTTGCAAGTTTTCATCATCATCGATATAAACAGGCTCTATACAAACATTGCATGTAGCATTACAGCCGCTTGCTACAAAAAATAATAAAATGATTGGAGAGATTACAAAGAAGAAAAACTTTCTTTCATTTTGGCGCAAATATCGGCTTCCACCATTTTCTCTGCTACCAGGAACATGTTCATGAATGCAACAGCACTGCTGATACCGTGACCAATGATCACAGGTTTTGCAACACCAAGTACAGGCGTACCTCCATA
This sequence comes from uncultured Chitinophagaceae bacterium, assembly GCA_903841915.1. Classification (GTDB taxonomy): domain Bacteria; phylum Bacteroidota; class Bacteroidia; order Chitinophagales; family Chitinophagaceae; genus CAIQDX01. Next base: position 2,266 of record CAIMKO010000414.1, read on the forward strand.
ATTTTCGTAATGAAAACGTTGCATGTAAGAATCGTGATGCAGTCCGCGTTGTTCAGCAACATCATAAAAACTTTCAGCCATTTTTAAAATGATGTTTCCGCTAAAACCATCGCAGATCATTACATCGGCTTTATCGGTAAACACATCACGGCCTTCAATATTGCCGATGAAATGTATTTGTTTATTTTCCTTGAGCAGGGGATAAGTTGCCTGGCATAACAGATCGCCCTTGCCTTCTTCTTCACCCACATTCATCAATCCGATCTTAGGATCGCTGATGTTGAGGATATAATGAGAGTATAAGCTGCCGAGAATGGCAAACTGGTTGAGTTGTTCGGGTTTACAATCAACATTTAAACCAACATCCAATATTAGACCTGCTCCACCATTGATCTTAGGAACGATGGCAGCAATGGTTGGTCTTAATACTCCTTCAATGGCCTTAACGATGAACATGGAACCCACCAGCATGGCACCGGTATTTCCGGCACTAATGAATGCATCGATCTTTCCTGTTGCCAGTAAATGAAAGCCGATGGCAATGGAACTCTTTTGTTTTTCTTTTAAGGCTTTGGTAGGATGTTCGTGATAGCCGATCACTTCAGGTGCATGAACCGTTTGAATATTAATTCCCGTAAGTAAATATTCTTCCAATAATGGTTTTACCTGTGCTTCATCACCGATACAAAATACAGTGGCCGCACCGGGATGTTGAGACAGATACAGTTGTAAACCTTTCACCGCTTCTAACGGTGCAAAATCTCCACCCATCATGTCTATTCCGATATTCATGTGCGGTCTGTTTACCCCCCGCCCTAAAGGGAGCTGATATCCTTGAGGCGAAGGTTGTTAAAAAAGTAAAAGCCCTTTTCGCGAAAAAAGAGCATTCGTACTATTCCGTTTCCCCCTTTAGGGGATAGGGGTTAGGCTTTTAAAGGCGCTTTTTCAGCAACCAATTTTCCTTTGTAGAACAATTTACCTTCACTTACATGTGCACGATGGCGTACATGCATTTCACCGGTAGTGGTGTCTTTGCTTAAAGTCACTTCTTGTGCAACATAATGCGTTCTTCTCTTTGCACTGCGTTGTTGAGAATGACGACGTTTAGGATTAGGCATAACTCGAAATTTATAGTATCTAAAAAATTATTCTTTGTCTTTAAACTTTTCTAAACCTTTCCAAAGGTGATTATTACTGTCTTTCATCACATCTTCTTCCATCTTTCTCAGTGTTTCCAATACCTCATTGTTGCATTGCGGTCCGCCCATTTCTTCGGGACTACACATTTTCTGCATTGGTAAACAAAGATTGATGAATTCGTATATCCAGTCGGCCACAAATAAATGACTTTCACTGCGGCTGATATAATATACATCAGGATCTTCTTCCTGTTCATTCATCAATTCAGGATCATCCACAATCTTTACGAGAAGGTTGTACTCATCCCATAATTGCTTGTTCAAACTATTGCCGCATTTATCACAAATCACATCCACTGTGCCGGTCAGATCAAATTTCAATTGCATGAAACTCGATTTCTTGTCCAGACTCAGCTTGATATCACTCAAACAGTTCTTAAAATCCTGTTCACCATAAGGTGTAAAGAACTTATCCTCTATCCTGTATTCGAATACATGAACACCCGGCTTCAGACCCACAAATGCTATTTCAAATTCCCTACGATGGCTCATGTTCGGATTTTTAGGGTGGGCAAAGGTAAGGTAACGGGGGCAAAAGGCAAAAGGAAAATTGGATTTATGGCAATAATTAGTTCCTTTATGACAGATTTATGAAATCAAATAAAACAAATACGCTATTTGAATGGCATTTTTGGGTAAAATGGGCTGTTCCGGTGTTGTTGGTCGCTGCCATTCAACTACTGCAGCTTTTCCCATTTTGGATCGAAAAGACCTATAGCACAAACTGGTATATTCAAATTTCCATGGTTTTGAGGAATATTACCGGATGGATACCCTTCAGCCTCGGGGACGTTCTTTACATTCTATTCGGATTTTCGATATTGGTTAGTATGGTTCGGGGGATCATTTTGACCATTAAAGGGCAATTCAGTTGGGCCAGATTTGCTGCCGCCATTTCTACATGGGTAAGAGGGGTAATGTGGATATACATTTGGTTCAGTATTTTATGGGGACTGAATTACAGCCGTCTTGGTATCGAACACCAGTTAAAATTACAACAGGAAGAATATTGTAAGGAAGAAGTGGTTGCGTTGACCAATCAACTGATCATCAAAGTAAATGATTGCAGGAGGCAGATCAAAGACACGGTATTACCCCAGCCATCTGTGCAAATGATCTATGAAGGCGCTGAGAAGAATTATCAAAAGATCGCCGGTGGTTTTCCATTTCTTACTTATCAAATACCATCTGTTAAATCAAGCTTGTACAGTCCTTTAGGAAACTATTTCGGGTTTACCGGTTATTACAATCCCTTCACGGGAGAAGCGCAGGTGCGCAATGATGTTCCAAGAGTGTTGATCCCTTATATCGTATCTCACGAAATGGCGCACCAGTTAGGTTATGCCAGTGAAAGTGAAGCGAATTTTGTAGGCTATTTATCTGCATCCTCATCTTCGGATGTTTATTTCCGTTATTCTGTTTACCTAGATATGTTGGATTATGCCCAGGGTGAAGAGATCAAAATGTTTCTGTTAGATCGTGATATCAGCGGCTTAAAGAATGTATTCAAACAAAACAAAGCGAATCTTGATTCATTGGTCAGAAAAGACAGAAAAGAAATTCGTGAATTCTTTTATAAAAGGAAGAATAAAATATCACCACTTGTCTCGAATGTGTACGATCAATATTTGAAAATGAATAAACAACTTGCCGGTATCAATAGTTATAATGAAATAATTGGTTGGTTGTTGGCATATCAAAAGAAGCAGGGAAAGTTGTAAGTGTTAAGTGTTAAGTAATAAGTAATAAGTAATAAGTAATAAGTTGAAAGCATCTTCTAACTTATATCCTACAACTTATAACTTACAACTCGCTTTAAAACTTATTCTTCCACATCATACTTTCTACCGGCTTATTAGGTTGGCCGCTGTATTTTGCATTACCCTTCTCATTATACTTCACTTCAATTTCGCCATCAACAGGGAAATAGATCAATTGTCCTATCGGCATTCCTTTATACACTCTTACCGGCTGTTTTACTGAGATCTCCAAGGTCCAGTTGCCGCAGAAACCAACATCACCTTTTCCTGCAGTAGCGTGAATATCAATGCCCAGGCGGCCTGTAGAAGATTTGCCTTCGAGAAAAGGGACATGTGCATGCGTTTCTGTGTACTCTGCAGTAACACCCAGATAAAATTCATGGGGATGCAATACAAAACCTTCTTCGGGTATTTCGAAGCATTCTATTTTATTATGCTTTTTTGAATCCAGTTCGGCATCTACATATTTTGCCAAAGTACTACCCAGATGCACATCATAACTATTGCTTCCCAGATCTTCGCGATCATAAGGAACAATTTTGATGGTTCCTTTTTCATTTCCTCTAAAATTCTTTTATCGGTCAATATCATTGGTAAAATATTTTTTATTATTAGCTTTTGTATTTCATGTCATCTCCTGTTGTGTCACTCACTTGAGCATCAGGTTCATTGTTGAACTTTTAACCACAGAGTGCAAGGAGTTTTTTCTCAGAGTTGCACAAAGTTTTCTCCGCGAAACTCTGTGTTCTTTTCTCTGTATCCTCTGTGGTAAAAATACGTGCACACTTCAAGTTCCAGAATAAAATTCAACAAGAGTTTGCAATATAAATCGTAAATCTGCAATCGTAAATCTTAAATCGCTTTGGCTTTATTTTATCAACATAATATTAACGAGACCACCAAACTGGCAATCTGGAAAATTGAGGAAGAAGCTTATTTTTTTTTAGAACAAGTGCCTCTACAACGCGAGATCACACATCCGCACAAACGGCTGCAACACTTGGCAGGACGCTATTTACTCCGATTCCTTTTTCCTGATTTTCCTTTTGACGAAATATTAATTGCCGATACCCATAAACCTTATCTGCCCGAAGAGCAATATCATTTTTCCATTTCTCATTGCGGTAATTATGCAGCAGCTATTGTTAGCAGTACGCAAAGAGTGGGTATTGATATTGAGATCCCTACCCCAAAAGTTCTAAGGATCACCCATAAGTATTTGCATACGGACGAACTCAATATATTTAAGATTCAAGATCCAAGTAACAAGATTCAAGATCCAAGTAACAAGATTCAAGAAACAAGGGACAAGGAACAAGAGACAAGGGACAAGGAACAAGGGACAAGGGACAAGGAACAAGAGACAAGGGACAAGAATCAAGGGACAAGTGACAAGGGACAAGGAACAAGAAACAAGGATCAAGATTCAATATCCAAGGAGCAAGTAACAAGTATCAAGGTTCAAGGTATCCAACTCCCGACTCCCGACCTGCCTACCGGACAGGCAGGCTCGGGACTAACGACTCCTGACTACGAACTCCCGACTCTTCTCTGGTCTGCCAAAGAAGCCATGTTCAAATGGTGGGGTTGGGGAGAGGTTGATTTCAGCGAAATGCTTCGGATCAAACATTTTGAATTAAAAGAAAAGGGAATTATTCAAAGCAGGTTTATTCGTCAGTCAATGAATGTGCCGTTAGAATTGCATTATCAAATCATGCCGGATCTTTGTCTGGTATGGCTTTCCACAGAAGCTGCGAATATTTAGTCTGCAATCTTCACTTTTGATTTTGGAATAAATGTGAGACTTTTCCTGAGCGTTTGTCTCAATTGCATTTTCACGATCTGTCCCATCGTGGTAGCTTTTAAAAAAGAAGGCTGATGAAAATGTTCTGCCAACTCAGTTTTTAGTTGGTCGATCTTTTCTTTCTTTGAAATGTCTTCTTTTGACATGATATCTAACAATTCTTTTACCCTGTACTTCGCAGAATTTAAACGAAATGCCATCAATGTTCTTTCTTCGGCCTGATATTGTGCAATGGATTCTTTATTGAGATGTTTGCTTACAATATCAACGTAGGGTCTATTTTCTTTAAAGAATTGAGGCAGGTATAAATTCTTTCTGCCTTCATAAGACTGCTGGTCAAAATCAATACTGCGGAAACGGTACTGGTAATTCAAGACATCCGGCGTTATGCTTACAATAAAATTATAGCTACGCATATCGCCGAGTAAATGTGTAAAACAACGTTCATTGAATTTTACAAATTCTTTTGCCAAACGGATCTGATTGGTTGCCGGACTATTGAGATAATCGGTTATAAAAATATCTCCGGGAATACCGGGAATATGTTCTTCCACCAATGTGTTATGATCGGTGAAATAGGTGATACGGTTGGGTGACAGTAAATGCTCTAACTCCAAACCATAGATACGGCTTTCATCTGCCTGCTTAATATAATAATGATCGAAATTGGCATTGTATTTATTGACGATACGAATACGGAAAGGCTGGCTATTCCCGAAAAAACAAAAGTCAATGGCTGCAACATCCAGGTGATTCACATATTCCAGATCGCCTTTTGTTTTTAAGATGGCATAATTCTTTACAAGGTTTTCACGCAAATAGTCCCATTCACGCATATCGTATGAAACCCTTTCCCAGGAACTGTCTTTACCATCTTTTCCTTTGATGGGAACAGTATATGTAAAACGTCGCAGGTCTTCATAGGTTGCGGGTAAATTAATTTCTCTCCCATAATCTATCAGGTAATTACGCAGTTGGTTGCTAACAGGAAAGATGGGTTTCTTTCTGCTCGGCTTTTCTATATACTCTTTTTCTTTCTTTATCTCGATCATGGTCATTAATCTAGCAGTAAAGTATCAGTGTCATCGATCAGATTCATATTCACATCAGTGCCGGCGATGCCTTCAATAGAACCTTTGATATGTGCCGCATTCAATAATACTTTCTCCAATTGTTTTTCGCGTGCCTTCCATAATTTCTCCATTGCATCACGTTCTTTCTGGATAGATAGCTTCATGCTCATGAAGCCTTCGCGGATCGCTTTCCATTGCTCGCCGAATTCTGAGTTGGTCAGATAATCGTAGAGCATCACCATCTTATCACCTTTATTATCCTGACTTTTCTTTGCTTCAAATACTTTCAATAATGCATTGCGTAATAACAGGGCAACACTTCTTACTTCGGCGAATGTGCAAATGTATACGCCCTCTTTTTCTCCAAAGCGTTCCATGTCTTTTGGTAATGCCTGCGTAACGATCACGGCAACATCGGCACCCAGACTGCGCATATCGCTCTTTAACTTTTCGATCCAGTCATTCGCAAAATCTTTGGTTCTTTTACTTTCATAAATGATCTTCCCTGTTTCATTACCGAATTGATTGCGTACAATTTGAATACAATCCGCACCGCGAACACCTTTGCCCACTTCTTCGATCTTGTCGAAAGGGAAAGTTGATTGCAATAGTTCTTCCAGTAATAGTTCCTGTGCTTCGCCCTGCAACTGCATGGAACCCTGTTCTGCTTTTCGCTTCATCTCATCCACCAGGCGTTTCTGATCTTCAATTTGTTTTTCCATCTCACGCATCCGCAACTGATATTCCTGATCCTTCAAGCTTATTTTTTCATTCTCTTCTTTCTGAAACTGTTCTTTTAGTTTTTCTCTTTCTTCCATCAACTGCCGTTGAACGGTCAACTGCAATTCTTCTTCTTTTATTTTAAGGGATTGTTCTTTTTGTAAAAACTCGAGTTCTTTTTTGCGTGAGTCTTTTAATTTTTCTTCACTGGCAGCAGCTGATTCCTGCAGCATCTTGAGCTGATTCTCATAATCACCCGCAATGCTTTTGCGCAATGATTCCTGCAGTTCTTCCTGTAATTGCTTTTTGAATTCTGTTTCCTTATCGGTGAATTCCTTTTCTTTTTTCTTTTTCCAGTCTTCCATTTGTGAACGTAATTGTTCCTGCACTTCTTTTTTGAAAGAATCGCCGGGATCGAATTCGTGTCCGCAATTAGGGCATTTTATTTCTGAAGCCATTCAAATTTTTTTACAAATTACGATGATATTAGAGAACAAAAAACAGAGGGGGAATAATTTATAAGCAAGAGTTAAGGTGTTATAAGGTCAATGAC
>CAIMKO010000415.1 GCA_903841915.1 uncultured Chitinophagaceae bacterium
AAAATCGGCATCATTTCCTTCTTCTTTGAAATACTTGCTCAGCAAAGCTTTTGCCAGAACAACAGTAACGGGAAGATGTGTGTAGGGATTAAATGTTTTTACCAGAACATAATCAATGTTCGGTCCTACGGTCAAACCTAAATTCGATGGAAGCGTCCACGGAGTGGTGGTCCATGCCAGAAAGAATACAGCCCCCTCATCCCCAGAAGGGGGAATTGAAGAACTATTATTCCAAGCCTCTTTTGCTTTTTGTAATAGTTCGAATGCAATTGCCGGTTGGTTTTTAGCCCCTCCTTCGGAGGGGTTGGGGAGGCGGAACATCGCAACAGCACTGGTGTCTTTTACATCTTTATAAGTGCCGGGCTGATTTAATTCATGCGAACTTAAACCTGTTCCTGCGGCAGGTGAATAAGGTTGAATGCTTACACTCTCATACAAAAGATCTTTATTGTACAATTGTTTCAGTATCCACCATAAACTTTCAATGTAATTATTTTCAAACGTGATGTAAGGATCATTCAGGTCAACCCAATAACCCATCTTCTTCGTCAGATCATCCCATTTGTCTTTATAGCGTAATACCGCTTCACGACATTTCTTATTGTAATCTTCAACCGATATTTTTTTGCCGATATCCTCTTTGGTAATACCCAATTCTTTTTCAACTCCCAATTCTACAGGTAAACCATGGGTATCCCATCCGCCTTTACGTTTTACCTGAAATCCCTGCATGGTCTTGTATCGGCAGACCATATCTTTCAATGTTCTGCTGATCACATGATGAATCCCGGGCATGCCATTGGCACTGGGCGGACCTTCATAGAACACAAAAGGTTTTGCGCCCTCGCGTAAGGAAACACTTTGTTCAAAAGCATTGCTTTCTTCCCACTTTTGCAAAATCTCTTTTTCAATGGCGGGTAAATTCAGTCCTGAAAATTCTTTGTATTTAGCACTCATAAAACACCTGTCCTGCTTGTTTTTAAAGGCTGCAAAGCTAAGAAAATAACCTATAGGTTTTTGGGTTTTCCTAAAGGGTAGCCAACCCTAATCATGGAATGTCATACCCCCTTTAGAGGTTGGCGCTATCCTTTTCTTCGTAATTCCTTCGTGATCTCTTGCTATATGCTTGCTGTTTTATTGCAGGTCACTCGAAGAACTCTCGAAGAAAGCAGCCAAAAGACAGGAAGCGGGTAATAAGAAGGTAGAAGGTATAAGGTAGAAGGTAGAAGGTTGATTAGTTGATAGGTAAGAATGCAGTAGATTGGTCGGGTTATTTCCCAAACACTTTTTTACCACCCAGATAGGTAGCGATCACTTTGGTGTTGAGAATAGCTGTTTCCACAACTTTCATCAGGTCTTGATCCAAAATAATGAAATCTGCTTTTTTACCCTTTTCCAGACTGCCTACTTCTTTTTCCAGAAAGCCCGCTTTGGCCGCCCAGATGGTCATGCCTTTAATGGTCTCCTCTCTGCTTAAAGCATTCTCTGTTTGAAAACCATTGGCAGGGAAACCTTTTGCATCTTTTCTTACAACGGCAGCTAAAAAGGTTTTAAAAGTAGAAATATCTTCAACGGGAAAATCGGTTCCCAGCGGTATCCATCCGTTTTGTTGCAGGAGTTGTTTATAGGCATATCCACTTTTCAATCTTTCTTTACCTAATCTTTCTTCTGCCCAATACATATCACTCGTGGCATGGGTGGGTTGTACAGATGGAATGATGGATGATTGCCCAAATAAATTAAAATCATTTTCATTGATGATCTGTGCATGTTCTATCCGCCAGCGTTTATCATTCTTTCCTTTCAACACTTTATTGTACACAGTCAGTATCATCCTGTTCCCTGAATCACCGATGGCATGGGTGCACATCTGAAACTCAGTGCCTGCCAATAGTTGTGCGGAAGAATCAAAATGAGCGATACTGCTTAATAGAAAACCTTTCCAGTCTTTTCTATCGTTATAGGGTTGTAATAAACAAGCTCCTCTGCTGCCCAATGCACCATCGGCATAGAACTTAAATCCTTTTACAAAAAGCTTATCTGTTTTGTAAGGGCCTTTGGGTAAATATCTATCCAGATTTTCTTTATTATCACTTAGCATCACATACAATCGCATATTCAGCTTTCCTTGTTTCTGTAATGTATCAATGGCCTCAACATCTGTATAATTTAATCCGCAGTCGGTAATTGTAGTTAATCCAACTGCAAAACAATTCTTCTCTGCGGCGATTAATCTTTTTGCATAATCTTCTTTAGATAATTGCGGGATATTATTGTTCACCAATTCCTTTGCATTATCGATCAGTACGCCGGTTAATTTCCCATTCTTTGTTTCTGCATCACCACCTGATATGCTGGCACCCGGTTTTACATGGGCCAGATCAAATGCTTTTTGATTGCAGATGGCTGCGTGCCCGTCAACTCTTGTAATGTAAACGGGTTTATTGGGAAACAATTGATTGAGTTTTTCATTGGTTGGATAGGTTTTGCCCGGCCATTTGTTTTGGTCCCAGCCTCTGCCTAAGATCCATTGTTCATCGGGATGTGCAGCAGCAAATGCTTTCAGTCTTTCCAATACTTCAGCAAAGCTCTTTGTATCGTAGAGGTCGGCAACAAATAAGGAATGCCCATAACCCACAAAATGGGCATGTGCATCAATGAAACCCGGATACACTGCTTTCTTCTCTGCGCTTATTTTTTCTTTGGCTTCGTAATGATCTAAAATGAATGTATCACTACCCGTTGCCAGGATCTTTCCGTCTTTAATGGCCATTGCTTCTGCCGTGGCAAAAGAAGAGTCTACGGTATAAATGCGGGCGTTATGAATGATCAGGTCAACTGATTCTTTGTCGTTACAAGCAATAAAGCAGAGGGCAATGATCGCGAAGAATAATTTTCTCATCAAAAAAGGATTGAAAATTAAAGATAGCAGTTCACCTGAAAAAAAGGGAAGTTTTTGATAAACTGTTTATTGGTCTTCACGAAGCTGCGTTTATAGAGGCTTGATTGATGAAACTCTTGCCTGAAAAAATGGCCGAGCCTTCTAATTATTTGTAATCAAGGCATGGATAAAAGCGATATCATAAACCGAAAGTCTTTTAAAGACAACAAACAATCAAACATAATTTAACAGTAAAATTTTGCTGCGATAAATTCTATATTAGTGTTTCGCTTTTGACCCATAGTAAAACATGATAATTGTCTTATTTTAAATTCTTTAAATCGACTACTTTTAGGAAGAGATTGTAGGAATTCTTACTCAAAGACATCTAGCGCATATACTCTTGCCTGCAAGCAACTATTCTTACTGAAAATGCCTTGTAAAATCAGTTAAGTTATTATTTACTTTTTTTAAATTATTTTTTATGAAAAGTTCATCAAAGATTATTGGTGTTTTGTTTTTAGTTTTCGTAACAGTAAGTTGTAGTGCTCCTAAAAAAACGGTTGTTCAGCAAGCGGCACCGCGCGTAATACAAAAGGATAGAATTATCAGTAGGCCTTTTGATGCTGTTTGGCAAACTGCTATTGAATGGTTCGCTACACACAATACGCCGATCAAAAACCTTGATAAAAGTTCAGGTCTTATCAGCACAGAGTATAGTGTATCTATTGGCGATGCTTTAAAATACATGGAATGTGCAAGATCTTCCGTTTCCAAAAGTGTGCAATTGACTAATTATACCGGTAATTTTAACGTAATCATTAAAAAACTTGCCGATAATTCTACCAAAATAAATGTGAATGTATTTTTTGGATGTACCCAAAACATATACAAAGAACAGTTGCACTTATTTATTCCTAACGAAACTACATTGATATCTAGTGCCAGAATCAATTGTTCTTCAACAGGAACCTTAGAAAAGGAGATCTTAGATTACTTAGAAGCAGGTAATTAATGATATACATTAAAGCAGCATGTTATACAAGTTCTTACTGCTTTAATTGTCTGCTGTTTTATCAATAGCACAATTGTTCTTTTACAGTATTAATGCTGATGTTATGAAAACTCATCATCACCATAATAAGCTTATCAAGATTCTCTTGACCCTAACGCTAATATGTGGATACGACTATCCATCGATCGGACAAGCCGGTTTTCCCATGGCCTATGGAGATCAGGTGTTTTATTATCCAAAGCTTTCAGCTAAAACCCAAGATATAGAAGCGATAAAATCAGGATTGTCTCTGTCTTTAAAAAAGGTGGTTCAGATCTACGATATCACTGAACGGAAAATAATTGATGCAAAAGAAATTAAGAACATAAACATTTTGAATGATCGGATAGAGTTAGAAACGAAAAGTAAAAAAAATAAATTTATTTGGTTATACGATGTAATAAAGGATAGTACCATATTTTTCTTCAGTAAACAGAATGCGGGCTATTATATACTCCTTCCCTCTATTGCTAATTTCGGATTTGCTGATTTTGATGCAGCCCGGCAATTTGCCGATAATATTTATGCCACTCAATATCCTTACATAAATAAAGTAAGGGATTCTTTGCTTTTAGTATTCAAAGAAAAATTAATCGTATTCAAGGCATCGAAGAAAGAAGTTATGATAAGTGATGAGCAAAAGGCCTTATTTCTTTTGGCCGATACTGCCAGCACGAAAATGGATTATTTCAGCGCAATTAAAATATACATAAAGGCTTTACAAATTGATGAAATGGCTTATCCCAAAGCTTATGCAAATCTTGCATTGCTGTATGCTCAAATAAATTATTTTGACTATGCACTTCTTTGCATGCAAAAATATATTTGGCTTGAAACCGATGCCATTGCATTAAGAGGAGCAAAAGATAAAATGTATGAGTGGGAGGGGATCATATACTATTGATAATAATCAGTATCATGTCAAATAGAAATTATTATATCATCTTTTCAGTTGTTTGTGTTTTATCTCTTTACAGCAATAATTATGTACAAGCACAGGAAAATATAACCTCATTCAACCTCATTCAAAAAGACGCTGTATTCAAGGACGATTTGGAATTGTCAAAAAATCAACTCTGCCAAACATTAATGCAAAATTTATATAATCTGGAAATTGACCAGCATATCGACAATGCTTTTTACAATTTAGGCACAGCAATCAGTGTTGGCCTCTTGTCAAACGGATTCAGGTTTACTTGCCCGAATAGTAAAATTGCAGAGATTCACTTCGCAGACATAACTGATTATAAGTTTAAAATTATCGCTATTGAAAATAATATCCAGAGCAGTGTCGGTGTCACTGAATATAAATTAGAGATCGGCAATACGATTTTATCTGTAAAAAGTGATCGGCAATATATTTTGAAGATCATTACAAAACAATTCATCAACCTTCAAAAGCTATGGAACGACCTTTTCTTTAAAATAAATTTATTTGAACAAGCGGCTATGCTGTCAAATTCCATACAAGCCAAGCCAAACTTGACTGAAGAACAACGCAGATGCATCATTCAAGCCGAAGCATTTACAAAGTTGTATAATTATAAAAAGGCAATTGATTTGAATTATCAACTTATTGCCATTCATCCTACTGCTTATCCAAATGTGTATTTGAACATAGCTATATTATTAGCTGAGACAAACAGGTTGAATTCTGCCATTTACAATATGAAAAAATTTCTATTGTTGAATCCAAGTACCGAAGATGCACAATTTGCTAAAAGAAAGATCGAGGAATGGGAAATTATTATGAACAATTAAAACATAATAACATGTTCAAGATAAAACTGATTATTGTGCTGTTGGTTTTGCTGCAAAGCCCATGCGGTTTTGGTCAATCAGCTATTGGTCAGTTGGAAACAATAACCGGCCAAAAGATCAAAAATTATAAAGCGAATGGTCCATCGGGCTATAATATGAATTCCATGGTCACCTCAATG
>CAIMKO010000416.1 GCA_903841915.1 uncultured Chitinophagaceae bacterium
CACGCCGCTAATAATTAAAGAAAACGACACATCCAAAATTACAGTTAACGGAGTGCTTCAACTTAACACTCACGCATTTTTTTTAAAAGAAGCAATTTCGTTAACAGATCTGCAGATTAAGCTTAAAGAGCTTTTGAAAGAAAAACCCGAACAGATCGGTTCAGCTAATCCAGCTTACCTTCAAATGGCAGAAAAAATGATTAAAAAAGGACGCGAGCAAAATATAAGCGTAATTTTTATTCTCCCGCCAAAATTATCAGAAACGCATTTTCGTAACGTATTTCCAATTTACCAAAAATTGAATCCAAAGAATAAACTTTCTTTGATAGACCCGCTGAGTTACCCTGAGTTTTACGAATTAAAATATGCTTATGATCTAAGACATCTTGATAAAGAAGGATCAAAAATATATACTGCAAAATTATCGGCCTTGTTCAGCAAGCTAATTTGCACAGGAGAAAATTCAAAATAGAAAGCTTGAATAATAACCAAATTTTGAATAGTATTATACGATGTAATTACTAAAATGCTGATTATAAAATGATTGATTTTAATTCTTTAAAGAAAAACCTAAAGAAAGACACCAACGGGTTTAAAAGTATAAACACAGCAATTTTAGCCGATAGCGCCACGCAATACCTGGCGGTTGCCCTAAAAGGGTATGGAGTTGAAAAAAAGTTAACCGTTAATGTTTGGGAGGCTGACTATGATGCCATTGACATTACAATCAACGATAGCAACTCGCCACTTTATACTAGTGGCAACAACTATGTTATTCTGTTCTTTAGCGCTCAAAAACTACAAAACAGGTTTTACGGATCTTATAACAAGCAAGGATTTTCCGATTTGTTTGTAAATGAGGTAGAAAACATCATTGATACCATATCAACCCGCATAAAAACAAATTTCATTGTTTATAACATTGAAGAAACCCTAGACCCGGTTTTTGGAAATTTCGCTAACAAAACACCACATTCTTTTCTTTACCAGGTAAGAAAGATCAATTATCAGCTAATGGTTCTGGCGGAAAAGAAGAAGAACCTCTTCATATCCGATATAGCAGCTCTACAAGCAGAACGAGGCGCATTATACAGCCGAGATTCAAGGTTATATATAAATGGAAGTGTTACATGGAGTTTGCAATTTACTGTGGATGTTGCTATAAATACCATACAGATCATAGAGGCATTTGCCGGTTTCAGTAAAAAATGTTTGATTCTGGACCTTGACAATACAACATGGGGAGGAATAATAGGCGACGATGGCATCGAGAACATCCAGATCGGATCACTGGGCATGGGTAGGGCCTTTACCCAACTACAACAATGGGCAAAGGCGCTTGTTGAAAGAGGGATAATTTTAGCCATCTGTAGCAAAAACAACGAATTAATTGCTAAAGAACCATTTAACCGCCATCCGGATATGGTTCTTAAATTGGATGACATTTCTGTATTTGTTGCCAATTGGGATAATAAGGCTGATAACATAAGGTATATTCAGTCAGTTTTAAATATCGGGTTCGATTCAATGGTCTTTTTAGATGACAATCCTTTTGAACGCGAAATGGTAAAGACGCACATACCAGCGCTTACAGTTCCTGACCTCCCTGAAGACCCGGCAGACTATATGCCATATTTAAACGCTCTTAATTTGTTTGAAACGGTTTCTTTTACGGCAGAGGACCGCGAAAGAACCAAACAATACCAGGAA
>CAIMKO010000417.1 GCA_903841915.1 uncultured Chitinophagaceae bacterium
CGTTTTAATAAGCGTTCATTCTTTGGGTTTATCAGTTGGTCTATGCCGGTAAAGACAAGGTTTTTGTATTTCATTTTTTTATGGAATGCCTCAACAATATTTTTATGGTTCAATTCCTTGTGGTTGGTACTCAAATACCAAATATCGTAATAATCACGTGGGGCGGTGTATTTCCGTTGTACTAAAGCTCTTATTTTTTCTGCCATTACCTCCTCCAAAGAATAACACGGTATTTCATTCGCGGATAAAACATCTGAATAGGAGTGCATCAGGGTTCTTTTAGCGGGTTCAAGCAACAATAATTCATACAGGATGATTTCAATTTTAATCCCTGTTTGCCATCGTTCCAATGGCGGTACTGCCGAATTAAACTGATGGTCAGCACCCCAATATTTTACAATTATTTCATAGCCTGTTTTTACATCTTTGAAAACTAAATCCCGGAACGAGGTGATTTGACAGGCTAATCCGGTTCGTTCAGTTACCAATGCTACCACTTTGCCAAAAATTTCAGTTGTCAGGTTGAATTTTTCGTCAGTGGCTGTAAAATCAAGGTCTTCGGAGAATCTGTAATCAGGGAAATAACATTTTTTCAGGCATGTACCTCCTTTGAAAACCAAAATATCTTTCAATTCCTTAACTGAATAAATAGCATCAATGAAATGCCCTAAAACCCAATCCTTATCAATGGTCGTCTTTGATACGCCAGTCTTTTCAGCTATTGCCGCTATTTCTCTTTGTAAAATCATTCTAATAATTCTTATTGCAGATTTCCGAAATTTCCTCCTTACTAATATTCAACCTGATTTTCCATTCGTTTACATACTCTCCTTCATCCAATCCTAATGGGTCTAATAGGTTGTATTTACCATTTACCAACAGATTTGCATATTGAAAAAATACATCAAAGTCAGGCTTGTTTAAAAACTCGGCAAGGAAAGCAATACGCTTGGTAACTGCAATATTATCTACTGCCTTGCAATATTCTACCATTTGTCCGGCATTAAGTGTTGCAGTATTGAAAGCCCGAATTAATTCTGCATAACCGCCCGAATATTCCGGCAAATCAAAGCAATCAACAATCGTTTTTTCAATATCGGTCATCCTGTATTGGTTATTGCCAAAGCCAAACATTTTGAACCCGGTAAGTTTCCTTTTTGCTACATGAATGAATTTGTAATTAACCCCAAATACAGTTTTCTCGTCTTTTCTCTTTGTGGTTTGCACAAAAACTGTATTCGGGAACTGTTCCGTTAATCCATGCCTGTTTAATGCCGACCAATAAGCCACCACTCCATCATTCACCAGATAGTTGCCGATAACCCATTCATCATTGAAATTGTGCCTGCAATACTTGCCTTTTTCAATTCGCTTTAATAATCCGTTCTGTACTAACTTTTTTATTACTTCCTGTATGTCCTTAAATGAATGGTTGATACGCTTTTCAATATCTTCGAGTTGGAATATGTTGATTTCATATTCATCAAGTAGTTTGATAAAATAGAGTTGCTGATAAGATGGATTCCCGATATTTATTTGTTCTTCCATAACCTTTTATGGTATCATAACATTTAAAACTCAACCTTTTCTTGCATAAAAAGGTCATGGCAAAGGTAGAATACTAATTGAAAACTATTTAAAAATTCCAACAATCACCATGAGACAACCATTGAACCATTTTTTAGATTCTTTACCAACGGGTGGTAATATGTTTCAAATCAAATTGTAATTTTGCAACAATCCAGTTTGCCAATTGC
>CAIMKO010000418.1 GCA_903841915.1 uncultured Chitinophagaceae bacterium
CAAAACCCATTGACTGTAGTGGAAGTAATTCTTTTGCAGGTTGCTTAAAAAAATTAGAAAAATATTTTTCTGTTGGAAAAGCCTTTAAATGAAAGTCGAGCAATCGTGCCTTCCATTTTTTACTATAAGGCGTGAAAATGGTGTAGGGCAACCCGTCATCTTTAGTTACTTCTATTTTTTCAAAGATCACCTGATCTTTAAAAGAATGAAATGTTGCATGATGTTGTTGCAATAATTTTCCGATCGTGGTATCTCTATCAATCGCATATTGCTCATAATCATGATTGGCAAATACTTTTTCTATCTGATATTGTTCAGTTAATTTCTCAAATACTTCTATTGGCGTTGAGTAAAATGTTTCCAATGTACTGCCAATCTTAATCAGTGCGGTTTGTATTTCAGCTAAAGCCGAATGAATGAATTGAACCCTTTTATCAGTTTTTTCTTCCAAATCATCCAGAATATTTTTATCAAAAATAAAAATGGGGATGACCGGATTGGCTTCTTTTAAAGCATAATACAAAGCCGCATTGTCTTGCAGTCGTAAATCCCTTCTGAACCACATGATATTGATGCGTGGTTTCATAAATCCTATTTGTTTGAAAGAAAAACAAGAAATAGAAGAAAAGGTTTACTGGTATAAGGGAAGAATGTATTTTTTATGCAGTATTCCTGCCAGTTGAGTTTCGTAACTACTTTTCCCAATTTCTTTTACCCACCGGATACCACGAACAGTATTTGTCAAAAATACTTCCGACGACTCTAACAATTCATTGACTGTGATTGAAGTTTCTTCAATAGGCATTCCTTCCTCTTTCATGCATTTCAATAAATATTTTCTGGTCACGCCTGCAATACAGCCTTCCGTTAGCGCAGGTGTTTTAATGATACCGTCTTTTATCAGGAATACATTTGCAAGGGTTGTATCAGCAATTTTGTCGTATGGATTCAATAATATAACGTCATTCAATTTTTGTTCTTTTGCCCATAAAGCGCCCATTACATAGCAGAGAAAATTATTGCTTTTAATATGTGAAAAATCATCACATATTTTCCTTGATTTTGTATAAACATCCATCACTAACCCATTTTCATTCATTTTATTATTGCTTAGGTTCAAATCCCATGATTGAATAAGATAGTTAGGATTATTATTTTCCGCTTCGTACAAACCACCATTACCTCTTGAAATAGTTATTCGGATCCTTGCAGATCTTTTATGTTTATTCTTCTTTACCAATTCCATCACTTCGTTTTTAAATGCATCACTTATAAAATAACCGGGTTTATCGAAATGTAATGTTTGCAGAGATGAAAATAAACGTTCCAAATGATAGGCTTCGAGAATGATTTTTCCATTGACCATTTTCATGGTTTCGAAACAACCGTCACCATATCTGAATGAACGGTTATCGGGAGAAATAAGTAGCTTATCATTTCGAAGAACCTTGCCGTTGAAATTTAAAAAACCTTCCGTATGCATTGTCTAAAATAGTTTGTGTTAAATTAGCAGAATAATAAGATTTACAGGTATGAAGGTTGCAGAAATAATCGAAACACTTGAAAAAATTTCACCAACGGTATATCAGGAAAGTTATGATAACTGTGGACTTATTATCGGCAAGCCTGATTGGGAATGTACCGGAATTCTTTGTACACTGGATGCAACTGAAGAAGTGATACTTGAAGCGAAAGCCAAAGGCTGCAATTTAGTAGTGTCCCATCATCCTATTATTTTCAGTGGATTGAAAAAGATCAATGGAAAAAACTATGTGGAGAATGCTGTTATCACATCAATTAAAAATGATATTGCAGTTTATGCTATTCATACAAATTTGGATAATGTGATACATGGAGTGAACGGGAAGATGGCTGATGCATTAGGCTTGATCAACAGAAGGATTTTGTTGCCAAAATCAAATCTCTTAATGAAACTTTTCACTTTCGTTCCTGTCGAATATGGAGAAAAAATAAAGTCTGCCATTTTTGAAGCGGGTGCCGGGAATATCGGTGATTACAGCGAATGCAGTTTCAGTACTGAGGGAACCGGAACTTTCCGTGCCGGTGAGAAAACCAATGCTTTTGTGGGCGAAATAGGCCAAACGCATCATGAAAAAGAGTTAAAAATTGAAGTTATTTTTCCGGTATTCCTTCAAAATAAGGTAGTTGAAGCACTTATTGCAGCTCACCCCTATGAAGAAGTGGCTTACGACCTAATCGCCCTTGAGAATAAGTTTGAAGTAAATGGTAGCGGTTTAATTGCCGAATTACCGGAAACAATGGACGAAATGACATTTTTGGCTAAGATCAGGGCTGTGTTTGGCTTACAAGCCATAAAACACACGAATTTATTGGGCAAAAAAATTAAAAAAGTAGCCATTTGCGGCGGTTCAGGAAGCTTTTTGATCAGTAATGCTTTAAGGGCAAGGGCCGATTTTTATCTCACTTCAGACGTGAAATACCATGAATTTTTCGATGCTGAAGGCAAAATGGTGATCGCCGACATTGGCCATTGGGAGAGTGAGCAGTTCACCACCGATTTATTGATTGGTGTTTTGAAGGCAAATTTCCCTACCTTTGCCGTCCTCAAAAGTGAGGTAAGAACCAATCCCGTTCAGTACTTTTTATAGCAAAATAAGTGCAAAATGTACCAGTGAGCGATACAAAAGTCGCCCCATCGAACAGAGGTTAAACAATTAAAATTCGTAAATCATAAATATACTTATGGCTACAGTTAACAAAGACTACAGCGTTGAAGAAAAATTAGTTGGCTTGATCAAATTGCAAAAAATTGACAGCAAGCTTGATGAAATTGAAATTCTGAAAGGCGAATTGCCCATGGAAGTTAGTGATCTGGAAGATGAGATCACCGGTTTAAACAGTCGACGTACACGTATTGAAGAAGAAATTAACGGTATCACTGAATTCATTGAAGGAAAGAAAAATTTAATGAAGGAAAGTGAAGCCCTGATCAAAAAATACGAAAAGCAAAGTGATAATGTTAAGAACAGCCGTGAGTTTGAAGCTATTTCCAAAGAAATGGAAATGCAACAGCTCGAAATTAAGCTGGCTGAAAAACATATACGTGATGCGAATGAAGAGTTGGGTGAAAAAGTAAAAGCCTTAGAAATCGCAAAAAAGCAGATCGGTGTTAAAGAAGGTGTGCTCAATCATAAGAAAGGTGAATTGGAAAAAATCATTGTAGATACAGAAAAAGAAGAGAAACATTTCAAAAAAATAAGTGATGCTGCTCGTGAAGGCATTGATGAACGTTTGATGTACAGCTACGATCGTATCCGCAAAAGCTACCGCAATGGGTTGGCTGTTGTACCGGTTGAGCGTGATGCCTGTGGTGGTTGTTTTAACAGCATTCCTCCTCAACGTCAGAGCGAGATCCGTTTACACAAGAAAGTGATCGTTTGCGAGAACTGCGGACGTATTTTAGTTGATGCTGATCTGAATGATAGTGTTGCTGTAAAGTAATACTTAACAATATTTTGTTCCCGAAGGGCTTTCATTTGAAAGCCCTTCTTTATTTTCGGGGTAATGAAGAAGAAGATCCTCATTTTTATGCTTTTGTTTTTTGTGCTTACGAAAGTGAATGCAGAAAAAGTATATGAATTCAATTCATTATGCCAGCAAGCTTACAAAGAGATCACACAATTGAAATTGAATAACGGGCAGGCGTTACTGGAGAAAGCCAAAAAACAAAATCCCGATAATTTAATCCCACTCGTTTTAGAAAGTTATATTGATTTTTTTGTCTTATTCTTCAATGAAGATCCAGCTGAGTATAAAATAAGAAGGCCCAAAATTGAAGAAAGGATCATTTTATTAAAAGATGGGCCTGCATCCTCTCCATTTCATGATTTTAGTTTGAGTGTGGTATATCTGCACAAAGCCCTTATATCCATAAAACTTGGAGAGATGTGGTCTGCGGGATGGGATATAAAAAGAGCCTATCAGCATATAAAAGAAAATAAAAAAACCTTCCCCACATTTGCACCGAACGACCTGATCTATGGCGGGCTTCAGGCTGCAATTGGCACTATTCCCAAAGGATACAGATGGCTTACCAATTTACTAGGCATGAAGGGTTCTGTAACAGAAGGGATCAAGCTCGTGAAAAATTTTGAAAGCAGTAATGACCCCTGGGCTAGATTGATGAACAATGAAAGTATGTTCATGTATTGTTACCTGATGTTTTATCTGGAAAATAAAAAGGATGAGGCGCTACAATATCTAAAAGACAAGAAGCCTGATCTTGTGAATAATCATTTGATTGCTTATGCAGCTGCAAATCTGAACAAGAATAATAGGCAAACAGAAATAGCAAAACACATTGTTCTCAACAGAAATAAATCACCCGAATATCTAGTAACAGGGATATGGGATTATGAAATGGGTTATGCTAAACTGCATCACTTGGAAACACCGGAAGCGATACAATATTTAGAAAAATTCATTGCAAATTTCAAGGGACAATTTTATTTGAAAGATGTGTATCAAAAGCTAAGCTGGGCTTATTATCTACAAGGGAATACTGTAGCTGCACAAAACAGCAGAAAGTACATTTTGAATAAAGGTTCCTTAGATTCGGATGCTGATAAATTAGCATTGAAAGAAGCCAAAAGTGGCAAGTGGCCTAATATGATCTTATTGAAAGCTAGGCTTTTAAATGATGGCGGATATAACAAAGAAGCTTTACAGTTATTCAGCAATAAAACCATTGATAGTTTTTCAAAAGAAGAAGATAAATTAGAATTTACTTATAGACTTGGAAGAGTGTATGACGACCTGCAACAAGATCAGGAAGCAATTAAAAATTATGTTACAGCCATTCAGCTTGGTGAAAAAAGCACCGAATATTATGCATCCCGCGCAGCTTTGCAAGTTGGGAATATATATGAACGACAGGGCAATAAAATACTGGCCATTACTTATTATAAAAAATGTATGGAAATGGATGACCATGATTATAAAAATTCTTTGGACCAAAAAGCCAAGAGCGGTATTGCGAGATGCAAGGGAGAATAACTTAATTTGCAGTCAGTAATAATTTATGCTTAAGAAATTAAACATACAGAACTATGCCATCATTGATGAGATCGAAATTAATTTTTCGCCTCAACTGAATATTATTACCGGAGAAACAGGTGCCGGTAAAAGTATTTTAATGGGTGCTTTGAGTTTGATCCTTGGCGAAAGAGCCGACACTTCTGTTTTATTAAGAACAGATAAAAAATGTTTTATAGAAGGCATCTTCAGCATTGAGACAAAAAAAGAAGTGAGGCAATTTTTAGAAGAAAATGAATTGGATGCAGATGATGAATTGGTTTTAAGAAGAGAAATAGCAGCCACTGGCAAATCCAGAGCATTCATTAACGATACACCCGCCACTTTGCAGCAATTAAAACAATTGGCTTCATTATTGGTTGACCTGCATCAACAATTTGATTCATTAGAATTGGGCGACAGTGATTTTCAACGCGAAGTAGTTGATGCCTTAGCCAATAATCAGGAATCAGTTCAGTCTTACCAAACCCTTTACAGGAAATATTTACAGGGCAAAAAAGAGTTAACAGAATTGAAGGAAAAGAAAGCTTCTTTCAACAAAGAATTAGACTACCATCAATTTTTGTTTGATGAAATGAATGAAGTGAATTTGCAGGAAGACGAGCTTGAACATTTAGACAATGAATTAAAATTATTAAGCAATTCCGAAGGTATCAAAACAACATTGGAAAAAGTTTATTTTGATCTGAATGAAAGTGATCGACCTGTTGTTCAACTTTTAAAACAATTGGTAAATCAATTAAACTTTTATTCATCTTTTCATCCTGACCTGCAAACAGTAATTGACCGATTACAGTCTTCTCAAATTGAACTACAGGATATTGCAAATGAGATCAGCCACATCAATCATTCAGTACATTTTGACGAGAAACGAATTGAGTTCATTAATGAAAGAATGGCAGCAGGTTATAAATTACTGAAAAAACATGGCGTGAGAACAACAGCTGAGTTATTAAAAATTCAAACCGATCTGGAACAAAAACTGCAGGCCGTTTTACATATTGACGATGCCATCATTTCAAAGGAAAAGGAAGTAAACATCTTATTGCAACAAGCTGAAGAGATTGCTGAAAAAATATCCATTGCAAGAAATAAAGAAGCGAGACCATTAGAACAAAAAGTAAATGAATTATTGATACAGGTGGGAATGCCGAATGCAAAAATTAAAACCGCACTCAAATCCGGTGCTTTAAATGAGTTTGGCAAAGACAGTATTGAATTCTTATTCGATGCCAATAAAAGCAACCGTTTTGAATCGATCAGGAAAGTAGCAAGCGGGGGGGAATTAAGCCGATTGATGTTATGTATCAAATCACTGGTTGCTCAATCCATCGACTTGCCCACAATGATCTTTGATGAAATTGATACAGGCATCAGCGGCGAAGCTGCTAAACAGGTTGGTATTATCATGAAAAGTCTTTCTTCCAATCGACAGATCATTTGTATTACACATCAGCCTCAGATCGCCGGTAAAGCCAATGCCCATTTCTTTGTGTATAAGGAAATTAAAAATGATGCGGTAAAAACCAATATCCGTTTATTGGGTCAGGATGAAAGAATAACCACTATCGCAAAAATGCTCAGCGGTGAAAAGCCTACTGCAGCTGCATTAGAGAATGCAAGAGAAATAATGATGAATTAGAGTTATTTCAGGATCTACGCGACTAAATTACCTGACATAAAGGGTGTGATACAACAAAAGAAGCTTAAACTGTTCGTAGAAGTCACAAAATCAAACGATCCTATTTTTAATTGCCTTAGTAACAGCCTCAGTGCTACTATTTACGTGCAGCTTCTTGTAGATATTCTTGATATGTGTTTTAACTGTTTCCAAAGTGATCATCATTGCATCAGCGATCATCTTATAGCTTTTCCCATCCACTAAATGCTGTAATAATTCTTTTTCTTTAGGTGTAAGTTTAAAATCTTCCTGTTCAATAACCGGCATGTTAGTTTGAAAAAAATGTACCATTCTTTTTGCGACGGATGGCGACAAAGGCGAGCCGCCTTTATAGACATCCATTAATGCCTGCAATATTTGCGTGGATGAAGAATTCTTCAATAAATAACCGGAACCGCCGGAGCAGAGTGATTGAAATATTTTTTCGCTATCCTCGAACACAGTAAAAATTAAAATGGGGATCTCTGCAAATTCAGTTTTAACCAACTTCGTTGATTGAATGCCATTCATTCCCGGCATTTCAATATCCATCACAATAACATCTGTGGGAACATCTTTTAAACGCTGAATGATGTTTTTTGTATCAGGATAAGCAGCAACGCAGGTGAACTCTTCGGATGAACTTAATAAAAAATACAATGAATCACGCAAATGATTATTGTCTTCAAAAATGGTGACCTTTATTTTTTCTTTCACAGATGGGCTCATACTATGGTGTAAATATCATTTAAAAGAATTAATTCAGATATACCGAGAACGGGGGATTGGGATCTCCACTTTAACAACTGTACCTTTTCCGGGTTCAGATTCGATAGAACAATTTCCACCACTTGATCTAGCCCTATCCGTCATTGTTCTTAATCCATTCCCTGCCTTGCTGACAGATGTATCAAAACCGATTCCGTCATCTTTTATTTCCAAATAAATGTTCTTATCTTTTATAAATAAAGAAAGTCCAAGGTTATTCGCTTTGGCATATTTCAGTGAATTATTAATGGCTTCTTTGCAGATGAGAAAAATATTTTTCCGCATATCCATTGGCCACTTTATTTCATCAATCTCGGCACTAATATTTGATACTGCATTTATTTCAGCCAATTGCTTTACCTGCAACACATAATTCTCAATCCTTTCTTTCAGATTGTCACCTTCGTCGTTTATAGGATTCATGGTCCAAACAATATCACTCATCCGCTCTATCACTTCTTTCGCATAACTGCTTATCTTATTTAAGATACTTGTATGCATTGCTGCATCTTTATTCTTAGATGCGATATCGCTCAGCAATAAGATACTGCTTAATGTACTTCCCACATCATCATGTAGATCACTTGCCAATTGATTACGCATCTCCACTTCTTTCAATTGCTGCTTCAAAATATTCCTATTCCATAGCGTCATGATCAGTAAGCCGATCAGAATTATGATACCCAAGGAAAAAAATTCTATTGCAATGGTCCTTGACAGGTCTTCCTTATCAATTTTTTTCTGTGCAGCTATTAACTGGTTGGTCTTATCTGTTTTTTCGCTTTCATATTGTGCCAGCATTTTAGCGATCAGGTCTACACGATTTCGATTGTTGATCGAGTCCTTATAAATTAATGATTTATCCAAATAAGTATATGCTTTTTTGTAGTTGCTCGTATTTTTGAATATCAATCCCAGTTCATTACATGTTTCATATGCATCAACAAATAATTTAGCAGAATCGAAATAATGCAATGCGCCTTCTAAATATTTTTCTGCTTGTTCATTTTGATTCATGAAACGATACACTCTGCCAATTTTAAACTCTTCATATTTTATGTCTTGGTCGTCCTTGAATGAAATAAATATATCTCTTGCGATATTGTAATAATAAAAAGCAGAATCTATCCATGGATGCAACCTGGATTGTTGAGATTTTTCTACAAATGCATCGCCCAAATTTTCTGATGAGAATGCAGTATTGCTTTTTCTGTTGAGTTGCTTGTTGATATTGTTAGCCAAATGATAATAGTGCAATGCCGAATCTATATTTTTTTCTTCCCAGTACACTGAGCCTAGACTGGAAAAAGCATCACTTTTATATTGAAGGTTTTTAAATTTTTCAAACGTATTTATCGCTTCGAATAAATATTGTTTTGCTTTTTTAAATTCTCCCTGATGACGAAATATTCCTGCTATTGTTTTATCCGTGTATGCAATGGTTATTTCATCTTTTTGATTTGTAAATAATTTTCTTGCACTCATCAAATAAGTCAGGGCCATTTCATCTTTGGATTCTAAATCAAAAATACTTGCCAGGTTAACCATCACACGCCCCTGCCTGCTGAAATTATTTTCTTCATGAAAAAGTTGTTTTGCCTTTTCGAGATAAAAAATAGCAGAGTCATTTTTACCGGCTTTAAAAAAACCCCAACCCATCGATGCATAACATTCTGCCAAAGAACCCCTATTCTTGATCTCATTTGCAATTTTTTCGCCCTGTTTTGCTAACAATATGGCGGAATCGGGTTTTGAAGAGGTTAATGCAAAGGATAATTCTGCCAGCAGAGACACTTTGGCATAAGGTGTTTTTGCATTGGTTAATTCAGTACGCAATGAATCGGCAGATTGCGCAAAACTGCTGCTAAAAGGGGTTGAAGCAGCTATGATCAGAAGATTTCGTAAATAATATTTTAATATAAGTTTCATGGCAGATTATCAACTAAACCAGATATCAATCAACTAAAAATATCGCTTTTTTGAACAATTTTTTGCCCAATTAAATTAAGCCACGCAGGTTTTTAACAAATAAGCTATTTTTACCCGCAAAATCACCACTTAAACAAACCGACACATGTCATTTAATTTATTGAAAGGAAAGAAAGGTATCATCTTCGGTGCTTTAAATAATCAGTCAATTGCCTGGAAAATTGCAGAGAAGTGTTTTGAAGAAGGGGCTCAAATTGTATTGACAAATGCCCCCGTTGCACTGCGGTTTGGTGAAATCAATGAATTAGCAGAAAAGATCAATGCGCCTGTTATTCCTGCGGATGTTACAAGCATGGAGGATCTTTCCAATTTATTTACAAAATCTTTAGCGCATTTTGGCGGGCCCATAGATTTTGTGTTACATAGTGTGGGAATGAGCATGAATGTACGTAAAGGCAATCCCTACACTAACCTCGATCACGAATTAGAACATAAAACCTTGGATATTTCTGCCATGAGCCTGCACCGTGTTTGCCAAACGGCATTTCAGCTAGATGCAATGGCAGAATGGGGTAGCATTGTTAGTCTCTCCTATATCGCTGCACAACGCGTATTTCCTGATTACAGCGAAATGGCCGATACCAAAGCTTTATTGGAAAGCATTGCACGCAGTTTCGGCTATCATTACGGATTGAAGAAGAAAGTGCGTATCAATACCATTTCTCAATCACCTACCCGTACCACAGCCGGAAGTGGTGTTAAAGGATTTGAAGGGTTTATTACATATGCCGATAAAATGAGCCCGTTGGGCAATGCCAGTGCCGAAGATTGTGCGAATTATTGTGTGACCTTATTCAGTGACCTGACAAGAATGGTTACCATGCAAAACCTATTTCATGACGGTGGGTTCAGTTTTTGCGGACTTTCTCACGCAGTGATTGACCAGATGGAAAAATAATCTTACCAATTAAGAAATATAACAAAAGCATCAAAGAACATAATTGTATTTGATGCTTTTTTATTGCACTTTTGTTTTTTATTACTCATTAAAATAAAAAACAAATGTCCTGGATCGATCTGGTTGGTTATCTCGGTTCTTTTTTAAGTGCCATTACTTTTTTCCCGCAGGTTTATAAATCTTGGAAAGCAAAAAGTGTGGGTGATCTAAGTATCTGGATGATATTAATTGTTATCAGCAGCACCATTATTTGGTTGGTGTATGGATTTGCAAAAGATAGCGGGCCGGTAATTGCAGCCAATATTGTGGTTTTGGGTTTAGCGTTGGTGTTGTTTTATTTTAAATTGACTTTTCCGAAAAAATAAAGAGTTGCCATCTTTTTGAAGGAACTCCATAAAAAAAGTCCCGAATAAAATATTTTATTCGGGACCCTATTTTTCGATGTGCTGATTAATACTCGTCTTCATTAAACATAAAGTCTTCCTGGCTTGGGTAATCAGGCCAGATGTCTTCGATACTTTCGTATACTTCGCCTTCGTCGTCTAATTCCTGTAAATTTTCCACCACTTCAAGGGGTGCGCCACTGCGGATAGAATAATCTATTAACTCGTCTTTGGTAGCCGGCCAAGGCGCTTCTTCTAAGTAGCTTGCTAACTCTAATGTCCAGAACATACCTTTAAATTTTTTGCAAATGTAACCGTATAAACGAAATAACCAAATCTGCTTTTTCACGGAGCTGTAAATAAATCCATAAAAATGCAAACCTGTTGTAAGTTTACAGCACTAATAAAACAGAATTTATGCTTCGGGCAGAGAATATTCATAAGAAATATGGGCAATTAGAGGTTTTAAAGGGGGTTAATATTACCATCGAAAAGAAGGAAATCGTATCGATTATAGGCTCTTCCGGCGCCGGAAAAAGCACTTTACTTCATATTCTAGGCACTTTAGACGAACCTGATGAGGGAAAGATATTTCTGAACGAAGAAGCGCTTCACCTGTTAAAGGGCAAAAAGATGGCTGCTTTCAGAAATAAGAATATAGGGTTTGTCTTTCAGTTCCATCATTTATTGCCCGAATTTACTGCAGCTGAAAATGTTTCTATTCCGGGATGGATCGCCGGCAGAAAGAAAAAAGAAGTGAATACCGAAGCCATCCGTTTATTGGAATTATTAGGACTAAAAGATAAAATAAATAATAAACCACAAGAATTAAGCGGTGGCGAACAGCAAAGAGTAGCTGTGGCAAGGGCTTTAATTAATCAGCCGTCAATCGTTTTTGCAGATGAGCCAACAGGAAATCTAGACAGCCGGAATGCAAAAGAATTACATGAATTATTTGTTCGATTGAGAAATGAATTCGATCAAACATTTTTAATTGTTACACACAATGAAGAACTGGCTGCTCTGAGCGACAGAACTTTACACATGAAAGATGGATTGATTATTTGATGAGCAAATTTGAAGATGTGCAGATGTGCAGATGAAAACCCTTGTTTTAATAATTTGCATATTCACTAATTTGCACATCTGCACATTAAACTCTTGCTTTCCAAGGAATTTCTGCAACATTTAATAACTGTGCAATATATCTTGCCAGAACAAATAAATAATCGCTTAAACGGTTGAGATACTTTATAACGAGGAGTTCTACAAACATTTCATTCTCAATCATATTAACACAAATCCTTTCTGATCGTCTGCAAACACATCGAGCTACATGTGCTGTGGAAACAGCAACATGTCCGCCCGGCAAAACAAAGTTTTTCATGGCAGGCAAGGCTTCATTCATCTGATCGATCTCCCTTTCCAATAAATTAATATCGCTTTCATTCAAATCAGGGATTTTCATCAGCGGTTCTTTATCAGGATCGCAGGCCAATGATGAGCCAATGGTAAATAGTCTGTCCTGTATCTCTTTTAATATAGTTTTTGTATGAATGTCAGCAATTTGATCACTTACCAACCCGATGAAGGAATTTAATTCATCTACCGTTCCATAGCTTTCAATACGAATATGGCTTTTAGGAACTTTTGTTCCCCCGATCAATGATGTTTTACCGAGGTCGCCTGTTTTGGTATAGATTTTAGATGACATACTATTGCAGAATTATGATTACTAAACAAAAATAGAACAGTAAGGTTCAGAAATAAAAATGGAGAGATACAAGTCTCTCCACAATTTCTCTACCGACTATTTAAAGATCATCAATGCTCTATTTTATGGTCTCTATAATGAGAATGTGCTTCTTCACCCGTTCTGTCGCTTTCTACAATACCATCTCTTAATCTAACCACACGTTTGGCATAACGGGCAATATCTTCTTCATGGGTAACCAATACCACTGTATTCCCTGCTTCCTGGATCTTGCCAAATATTTCCATTACTTCTACAGATGTTTTGGAATCTAAGTTTCCGGTAGGTTCATCAGCTAATAATAAAGAGGGGTTATTTACCAAAGCACGTGCAATGGCAACACGTTGAATTTGTCCGCCGCTTAATTCATTTGATTTATGATGGCTTCTATCCTCCAGACCTACTTTTTTCAATGCTTCCATGGCTCTTTCCATTCTTTCTTTTTTGGGAACACCGGCATAGATCAATGGGAGAGCGACATTTTCAGCAGCACTTAATCTTGGCAATAAGTTGAATTGCTGGAACACAAAACCGATCTCAGTGTTTCTGACTTCTGCGAGATCATCATCGATCATCTTACTTACATCTTTACCGTTTAATGTATATTTTCCGCCGGTTGGAGAATCCAGGCATCCGAGAATATTCATGAGCGTACTTTTTCCACTGCCTGAAGGTCCCATCAATGCCACATATTCATTTTTGAAAATATCCAGCGTAATTCCCTTTAAAACAGGAATTGCTTGATTTCCCATGAAATAACTTTTTTGAAGGTCTTCTAATTTTATGATCGCATCCATAGCGTAACTGAATTGATTCTTGAATTTAATAGTTTAATTTATTTTTTGATAACAGTGGGCACTTTAAAAAACTCATCGTCTTTCAATGGTGCATTTTTTAAAGCTTCTTCTCTGCTTACACTTCCTTTCACAATATCTTCACGTAACACATTTACAGTATCGCTCATATGCAATATTGGTTCAACACCCCTTGTGTCAATCTCATTTAATTGTTCAACAAAAGCGATCATGTTTTGAAGGTCTTTCTTTACCGATTCCTTTTCATCTTCATTAAATCGCAAACGTGCCAAATGAGCCAAATCTTCTATCGTTTTATCAGTAACCTGCATAATGACAAATGTAGCCGAAATAGATGCAATTTTTCCAATGTTTTTGATGGATGACTGGGATTACAAGAAATATTTTATCTTGCTTTCATTCTACTTCAGAAAGACCCTGACTTATGATAGATAATTCCGAATACCATTTTCCGTTTTCTATAAAAGTATTGGTTGCCGAAGATAATGAGATGAACAAACTGCTTGTAACAAGCGTTTTAAGCAACTGGGGGGTCGAATACAGTGTTGCATCCAATGGTATTGAGGCTGTTGATTTAATGGAGCATTATGATTTTGATGTGATATTAATGGACATACAAATGCCCGAAAAAGACGGCATTGAAGCCACCATCGATATCCGTAATTTTTGGGATGAGCGGAAAAAGAATATTCCCATTATTGCCCTAACCGCCAATGCTGTTAAAGGGGAAGAGCAAAAATATTTTGATGCCGGAATGAACGGGTTCCTTACCAAACCCTTCAAAGAAAAAGAATTATTTGAGTTAATAGCAACCACCATTCAGCATCATCAGATAAAATATCCTGCTACTAAAAAAAATACAGATTCAACTGCACTAAATAAATCAAAGCATTTTAACCTTTCATTGATCGAGGAACTGATGAGCGGAGACAGGGATTCAGTTCAATTGATCGTTCAGGCTTTTGTTCTATCCATCCCGCCTGTTGTTATTGCCATGCAGAAAGCATGCGATGCCAAAGACTGGTTAGAAACCGCAAAAAATGCTCACGGATTAAAAGCTAATATTGATACCCTTCAAATCGACATTATCCATAATGATATTAAAACCATTGAAGTAAACGGAAAGCAGGGAATTGATCTTGAATCGATACCGGCATTAGTGAGTAAAGTAAAGGGAGTGATCGAAGAAACTATTTTGCAATTAAAGCAGGAGTTCAATTTACAATAGCGCTTATTTTTTCTCTCTTGTTGATTTATATATTTTGATGGCACTCATCAAAATAAGAATAAAAAGAAATAATCCCACCAAACCCCAAACAAAGCTGATACTCTGTTTTACTGTAACAAGCATTACGGTAGCAATCAAAATAATAGTGGCTACTTCATTCCAAATCCTTAACTGTTGAGAACTGTATTTGAAAATCCCTTTCGTCTGTTCATGAAAAATAATTTGTAGTGAGAAATGATACAGGTAAAGCAATACAACAAAAACAAGTTTAATCAATATCCATCTTCCTTCCGGCATAAATACTAGATGATACCAACCGCCGTTAAATAAAACGAAAGTTCCAAATACTAAAGTAAGAATTGCAGATGGCCATGTGATCCCGTACCACAAGCGTTTCGTCATAATGATCAATTGTTCCCTTACTGCATTTCTTTCTGCTTCATTCTTTTCACCTGCTTCGGTGAGATAAATGAATAAACGAGGAATATAAAATAGTCCTGCAAACCAAGTTACTACAAAAATGATATGCAATGCCTTTAAGTAGAGATACATGTTATTGTATAGATGTTTTACGAAAAAATCATTTCAGAATCTCCTGCTTCATATTCTTTGATCCACTTTGAAATAGCTTCCACCCAAAGCGGATGGGTATTCAAACAGGGTATCATTGTAAATGACTGCCCACCTGCCTGTAAAAATGTTTCTTTACCTCGCTCTGCTATTTCTTCCAATGTTTCCAAACAATCACTAACAAATGCAGGACATAATATTAATATTTTTTTCACCCCTTCTTTTGGCAATTCGTCCAAACGTATGTCTGTAAATGGCTGCAACCAACCCTTTCCCAAACGTGATTGAAAGGAAAGACTGTATTTATTTTGAGGGATATTCAATTTTTGAGTGACTAATTTTGTTGTTGTAAATACCTGATGACGATAACAGGTTGCATGTTCCGGGGACTCAACATTACAACAGTCATTCATTTGCAGGCAATGAGTTTTTGTTGTATCACTTTTACGTATATGCCTTTCCGGTATTCCATGATAACTGAAAACGATCTGATCATATTCCTGATTTAGATAAGGTTGAATGGAAGAGGCCAGCGCATCTATATACCTAGGATCATTATAATACGGCTTAATGGTGGTTAACTTAAACCCATATTTATTCCTCTTATGAACTTCATAAGCATATTCAACAGCAGTTTCATAACTGCTCATGGCATAATGCGGATACAATGGAAATAAAATAACTTCTTCCAGACCTGGAACAGTTTTCAATAATTTTTCAAATCCTTCTGCCGGATCGGGATTACCATACCGCATGATGATCTCAACAGGTTCATCAAATTTTTCCTGTAGCGCTTTTTGTAACTCTTTGGTCAATGTAATTAATGGAGAGCCGTCTTTTGTCCAAATAGTTTTATAGGCTTCAGCAGATTTAGGAGCACGGAAAGGAACAATGATCCCTCTTACTAATAATGCTCTTGCTATAAAAGGAATATCGATCACTTTTTCGTCCATCAAAAATTCATTGAGATATCGCCTCACATCTTTAACTGACGTTGAATCCGGCGAACCAAGATTCATCAATAATATTCCTCTCTTCCTTTTTTGCATATGCTTGAATGTTTGCAAATGTAATTAACAAGAGCAGCGAAAGAATGTTCATTGTCATAAAACTGTTTAAAAAAATAAGATTATTCGCATTATCAATTGCTTGACAAATAAAAAATATTAATGTGTTATTAAAGATGACACACAAATGACAGACGAATGACGGAAATCATCTTTTCCAGGAATCTTCCGAAGATACATTTGCGTACGTAATTGAAAAGCGGAATACAATGCACCTGAATCAATTTTTTGTCATCGGAATTAATTACAAAAAAACGGATGTTTCCATCAGGGGGCAGTTTGCAATTAATGCCGATCAATACAACGCATTGCTTCAGAAAGCCAATGATCAGGAGATAAGAGAAATATTTGTTTTGAGTACCTGCAACCGTACAGAACTATATGCATTGGCTCCCAGTGCTTCAGTTCTAATCCAATTATTATGCAGTGAGACCGAAGGTTCAGCCAATACATTTAAAGATCTATGTTATATCAAGCAGGGGCAACATGCCGTTGAGCATATGTTCTCTGTTGGTGCAGGGCTAGATTCCCAGATATTAGGCGATTATGAAATTGTGGGTCAGATGAAGCTTGCGGTAAAATTCTCCAGAGAAAAAGGTTTTATCGGCTCATTCATGGAGAGATTATTCAATACAGTTTTACAGGCTTCCAAAGAGATCAAGAATCAAACAGCATTAAGCGGCGGAACCGTTTCTGTTGCTTTTGCCGCCATTCAATTCCTTAAAGAAAATGTTGCTGATGTTACAAATAAAAAAATAGTGTTGTTAGGAACTGGGAAAATTGGCAAGAATACCTGCAAAAATTTAGTCGACTATCTGCATACGCGAAACATCACATTGATCAATCGTACTGAAGAAAAAGCATTGAAGTTAGCGTCAGAACTAAAATTGAAAACCGCTTCCATAGATGCTCTTGATCAACAAGTGTCAGAAGCTGATATCATTATCGTTGCAACGAATGCAGAAGTTCCTGTCATTACAAAAGCTTCACTCATCAACAGTAGTAAAAAAGTGTTGATCGATCTGTCCATCCCAAATAATATCGAAGCAAGTGCAAAAGAATTATCCCATATCACGTTGGTGAACGTGGATGATCTTGCTAAGATCAATGATGCTACTTTACAAAATAGGATCAATGAAGTTCCAAAAGCAAAATCTATCATACACAAATTCATGTCCGAATTTTATGAATGGAATTGTTTACGCAAATATGCTCCTGTATTAAGAGCACTAAAAGAAAAACTACACAACATTCATACTTGCAATTTATTTTTATCAGTATTTGAATATGATGAAGTGCCTGAACCAAATTCGGAATACATCCAAAAAGTAGTGAACAATATGGCCATTAAAATGCGCCGTCAGCATACTCCGGGCTGTAATTATATTCAAGCCATAAATGATTACATTGCACAACCTGTGTTAGCATAATCAAAATTTCATGGAAAAAATTTTACGCATTGGTACACGCGACAGTCAGCTGGCTGTTTGGCAGGCCACATTAGTGCAAAAGCTATTGCAACAACATCATATTACCAGTGAACTGGTGGATATGAAAAGTGATGGCGATATTGACCTTGTTACACCATTATATGAAATTGGTGTACAGGGTGTATTTACAAAAACACTGGATGCAGCTTTGTTAAGTAATAAATTTGATATTGCTGTTCACTCAATGAAAGATG
>CAIMKO010000419.1 GCA_903841915.1 uncultured Chitinophagaceae bacterium
ACCACCATTTTTACCTTCTATAAATGCTGGAAGGATCCTTCTGTTTTCATTATTTTTCTGTGGAGTTATATTATACTGAGTTTGTTAAGGATTATAGCCATCACAATGCTGCCTTTAGAACCACCGAGTGATCTGATTATATTAAGAGATCCTATTACCTATCTTTTTTACGGCAAAGAATATGTTACAAGAGACCTTTTCTTCTCAGGTCATACAGCTACCCAATTTTTAATGTTCCTATGTTTAAAAAAGAAAAATGAGAGAACCATTTTATTAGTATCCACTATTCTGATCGGGATAATGATACTCTTCCAACATGTACATTATACAATCGATGTGTTGGCTGCTCCTCTTATAACTTATCTGGCGTATTGGTTAACAAAATCTTTTCTGGTACATACCTAAAAAGCTTCACCCAATTGCAGATAGAAGCCTTTATTATTGGCTCCCTGACCGATTCCATAATCCAGACGAAGATTTAAGCGCTCTGTTTTATTTAATTTTATTCTTAAACCTGCACCGTAAGAATATTTCAGGTCACTGAATGAAATATCATTCAGCGTTTTTCCCACACCTCCGAAATTATAAAAGACAACAGCGCCTATCCTTTTATATAGAGGCATTCGGTATTCGGATTGAAAAACAAGCTGCTGGACATCTTTGAAACGCCCGGCATAATATCCACGCATCATATTAGAACCGCCCAAAGAAGCTAAACTGCGCAACGGCACTTCAGTCCCGAGATTGGTATAACTATATGCCTGCAATGCCAGTACCTGTTTCTTGTAAAAGCGGAAATATGTTCTAAGATCAACAACAAGATTGGTATAATTATAGGTTGAGCCAAAGGACTTGTCGAAATGATTAAAAAAAGTTTGCGCAAAATAACCTCTGCCCGGAGCAAATGCATCATTGCGTGTATCATAGGTAAAACTTAAACCTAGTCCGGAAACTTTATATGGATCGCGGCCTACAATATTCTGCTGATCAAAGATCCCCCCTTTTACATAATCCACTTCCATGAGATTCTGAAATTCAAATAATAATCCTGCAAAAAGGTTATTT
Source organism: uncultured Chitinophagaceae bacterium (assembly GCA_903841915.1). Lineage (GTDB taxonomy): Bacteria > Bacteroidota > Bacteroidia > Chitinophagales > Chitinophagaceae > CAIQDX01. The sequence continues at coordinate 1,066 of CAIMKO010000419.1, forward strand.
CCTAAATTCCGCATCAGGTGCAGATAAACATAGTACTGTTTAAAGGTATAATCTTCCATTGCAGAATCTGGAGAGTGACTTCCCAATCCCCAAAACTTATCCGGAAATGAACTGTAGGATAATTGCTCATGCAGAATGTATTCTTCATTATGGGTATAAATAGTTCCATTTACTGCAGCTATAAATTGTTTTTTGAGAGAATACAAAACAACCGATTGAAGATTGGAAGTTCGTGTAATGGTATCCAATTTTGAGATATAAAAAGTAGAAGTCCCTGCGAAACCGAATGACCAACTTGTTTCAATGGATTTGGAAACAACCGGAAAAAATAAAATATGTTTTGACCTTGCGGTATCTTTCTGTGCAAGCAATGATGTTTTAAAAGACAACAGTATGAGTAATACGATCAGTGATTTCAATAATATTTTTCCGGAGAACATGATCAATAAAATTAAAAGTATTTATCCGGAATCTGTCATAAAAGATATCTAACCATCGCTTGCCTGTATTTATGATTACATTTATCCTTACAAGTGTGGTGCTAGCTATTTAGTACACAGTCCTAATTGAAATATAAGCAAATGCAAAAGTGGGAAAGCAATTTTGAACTGGGTAATTCTTTAACAAAGGAACAGGTCGATTTTTTTAATGCACATGGTGTAATTGTATTTCGCAATTTCTTCAGTCCGGAAAAAGTCGCCCTTTTTATTGCGGAAATAAAGCGAGTGGAAAATGAGTGGATCAGTGAAAAGCGTGACAAAATAAACGGGATACCGCTCAAGTTCGGGAAAACAGAAAATGGAAACCTTACCATTCAAAGATTATGCTTCACTTCGCTTTACAGTGAAGCTTTACATGAATTATTGCAGGACACCCGACTGCATGCCTTACTTGAATTATTAAACCCCTATGAAGGCAGGATCGGTGAAAAAGAAAAGGATGGCCTTGTTGTGAATAATTATATCAATACCGCCAACAGTTCATTTTCACAGATGGGATGGCATACAGATAGCCCGAGAGATCTTTTCCTTGGCCAGAAAATATTACCCATGTTAAATGTTGGCATTCATCTGGATACCTGTTTATTTGAGAATGGCGGGCTACGGGTTTTACCGGATACACATCGACAAAACCTGATCAAGTTATTATTCGGAAAAAAATATTTTATTGATCATAATGATGATGCGAGAGAAGTAGGTTATGATATTTTTTCAGGTGACCTGACCGTACATGATGGAAGATTATGGCATCGAGTAAAGCAATCGAATTTAACGGGTGAAGCCAGCAGGCGAAGAGTGATGTATGTTCCGATCGTTACAGGGAAATACAAACCAAAAACGGAAAAAAGCAAAACACCGTTTTATCATTTATTCACATCAAGAGTGAATCGTTAAAATACTTTCATCTTACACTTTAGACTACCCGCAATTCTGCTCTTATAAAAGGATAAACTACTTACATTAAAAATTTCATACAGAACAGATCTACA
>CAIMKO010000420.1 GCA_903841915.1 uncultured Chitinophagaceae bacterium
AAATCTTGCTTGAGAAGGAGCGTTGACGAATTTTATATAAGTTGCTTTCGGAACACCAAAATATTCATAACTGCATCCATCAGAAAAATCAATACTTAACTTTTCGTTTTTGTATTCGAAGTCTTCAATGCCTGCCTGATTAATGGTTTGGCTATATTGTTCTGCAGTTGCAGCAATAGTTTCTGGCGCAATACTTACCAAAAGATGATATGCTTCAATGATCGTTTTGCTTTTTGTTTCGGCAACAGTTCTTGCTTCATGATCATCCTGAAATTTATCAGGATGCCAGTCTTTCATCATATTTCTGTAAACCGATTTTAGTTCACTTAATGCTGCGTCTTTTGTTACGCCAAGCAGCTTTCTATGTGCCTCAATTTTTTTCATAATGGCGGCGAAGATAGTAGTTTGATACCAAAACGGATTATTAACCTGCGTAGAGTAGAAAAATGGCCAATCTTTTATGAATATCCGGAATGGATTGTTTCCACTCTTTTATTGTCTTTGTGATGATGGTTTCTGAAGCTGCGGTTATATCTACGGCGATGCAAAGCCTTGTTTCTTCTCTGCAGGATTGCAGCAATTCTTTAATGAGGGGATTATTGCGATATGGTGTTTCAATAAATATTTGTGTGCAGTTTCTTTTATGCGAATCGGCTTCTAATAGTTTGATGTTGTTTCTTCTTTCTGTATTATCAATAGGCAAATAACCAACAAACTGAAACCCTTGTCCGTTCATGCCGCTTGCCATCAATGCGAGAAGGATAGAACTTGGCCCAACCAGAGGTTTCACTGTTGCTTTAATTTGTTGCGCAGCATCTATTAAGATTTGCCCGGGATCAGCAACACCCGGACAACCGGCTTCGCTGATGATGCCTATATTTTTACCCTGTTTCAGTAGTTGAATGAATTGTTGTTTTACTTCTTGTTCTGCTTTATGAATGGTGAACCATTGGTAATCATCGATCACCATTTCTTTCCATAATTTCTTTAAAAAACGACGGGCAGTCTTTTCATTCTCTGCAAAAAATATTTGACAATCTTTTACTGCATCCAAAATATAAGCTGGAATTGTTTCCAATGCATCTTCATGCAAAACGGTCGGGATCAAATAGACATTTCCTAAGGACATGTACTAAAATAATTAATTTGAAGAAGAACCCTGCTTTAAACTATGAATACTTAATGTGGCTGCTACAACTGCGTACGCAGGTGCTAAGACCCAACCTATAATAGGCAGCCAGTGCATTGTATAAAAAACCATTCCGTTCCCAATTGCCAGTCCCTTATGATGCGTTATGTATACAATGCTTTCTGCGGCTGATTTGTTATGACGTTCCATGCTGTAGTCGAGCATTGAAAATCCGTAATAGTAACATTCAATGAGTAATGCCAGAATTGGTGTTACCATTCCTGCAACAGGAATAGCTGAAGCAAATAATATTGTAAGGCAATATACTGTTTGCCACAGACTGTTTCTGCCGGCAATACTAATGCCACGGATAATATCTTTCGACAATTGTATAAAACTGAAAGGAAAATCTTTCCCTTCAATAATGGCTTCTGTTTTTTCACTGAGATAAGCAAATACGGGTGAGCCAACAATGAGAAATAAATATTTGAAAAGCGAAAAATAAAACAGCATCATCACCATCCACAACATTAAACTGCCCAATGTAAAGAAGAACCCAAGCCATCCGCTATCAATGCTATCCAACCATTTTTTTAAACCTGTTTTCAAACTCAGCCATTCTATAAAATTATTAGCCGTATGACCGAAATAATACATGCAGATCATAAAAAGTATACTGTAGAGAATGCCGGGTATCAATATCCATTTCCACAACTTATGTTTTTTAATAAATTGGTGTGCCTGAAAATAAGATTGTATAGCTATTATAATTTCTTTAAGCAAAGGTTTTTATATTTAGGAACACGAAAATAGTTGTTTCATCACGGAAATCATCATGCAAAGAAACGTTAAACAAAATTGGCAAAAATTATCGATCGATTTTTACACAAGAGATAATGTTGTAACTATTGCAAAAGACTTGCTGGGTAAGCTTTTGGTCACAAAATTTGATGGGGTACTTACTGCCGGAAGAATAGTTGAAACAGAAGCTTATAATGGCGCAACAGATAAAGCTTCGCATGCATTCGGCAACAGAAGAACACAAAGAACTGAAGTGATGTATGCCACAGGTGGTACGAGTTACGTTTATTTATGTTACGGCATACACCACTTATTTAATGTGGTTACAAACATGGCTGAAATTCCCCATGCTGTTTTGATTCGAGCTGTTGAGCCGGTTATCGGAGTTGAAACAATGTTAGCGAGAACAAAAAAAGATAAACTTGATTTTACAATAACAAAAGGCCCGGGCAATGTTTCAAAAGCACTGGGCATTACAACCCGTCAAACAGGAATAAGTTTATTGAATGATGAATTGTTTATTGCTGACGACGGTTATTCTGTAAAAAAGAGCATGGTTATTTCCACAGCTAGAATTGGCGTTATTTATGCAGAAGAAGATGCATTACTGCCTTATCGATTTATTATAAAAGGGAATCCTTTTGTGAGCGGAAAGAAAAGTTTGACAAAATAATTATTTCATGGTAGCATAAACACCATAATGTTTCAGAGTGATTATTTTCAACTTATTGTTTTCAACAGACACTTTTTTGTACTCACGAAATTTTTGTGCTTTGTCTTTGAATCCGGCAATACATGAAAATTTTTCTTTGCCGGGTTGTAATTCTACAACTGGCTGTATATGCAGATCAGGTATTATTAAAGTATCCACCACATCTAATTCTTCAAACTTTATTTTCATCACAAATCGAAATGTCTTTGATGTTTCAAATACTCTAACCGTGAATGCCCAATCTCTATTTAATGCGTCACCTGCATTTTGTGTGTAATCTGCAATGGGTTTAGAGCTTACTACTGTTCTTAGTTCAGGGATTGTGTCATTGCTGATAACAGTAATTTCTTTTTCTGCAGATTCCTGGTTGTTACAGGATAAAATTGTGACTGTAATAAAAAGTATGATCGGTTTTTTCATAAATACAGATTACTAAAACTTAGGGCAATTCAAAGGTTTGGTGTCAGTAGATTTATTAATATAAATGAGTGATATCTCAAATCCCCCTTGTCCCTGCGTTGCAGTTTTTAAGGCCGATGTATTGATATCATAAGTAGCCCCCAAACGAATACCTGCAAATTCCAAACCTATATAAGGTATGATTGCATCATTTAAACGAATCCAACTTCCTACATAAACACTGGCTGGTTGTTCAGAATCGTTTTTGGCAACAAGCTGAAAAGCCCCACCCAGAAGAGTTTCAGTAGATCCGCCCTGAAAACTTTGTAAAGCGCTTAAATGCAAAGTATTGTTTTCACCTATGGGAAAATAGGTGCCTGCGTGAATCGTTGCACGTGAGGGCAAAGCAAAATACCCGCCTGTAAATTGTTGTTTAGGCCTTGTGATATGGTATAAACTCAAACCGAAATAAAAATTGTTTCTATCTGTGGTGCTGCCATTGTATAGGATACCGGCATTGAGATCAACATAATTTGATTTCAAAGTTGAATTATTGAATATCTCGTTGGTAATACCCGTAAATCCATTGCTGGTTAACTGATCCTCAAATTTCAAGTCAGCCGTATTGATGAGCATATTGGCATAAGTAAGCTGAAAACCTGCACTTATTTGATGATAGCCTTCTTCATCCAATCCTTTATGATAGGCTGTTGAAATAGTGGCATAATTAAAATTAACGGCACCGGCGGCACTGTTATCGTTATATGCCATAAAGCCCATGCCCCATGCATCATTGGATGGAATACGGTCTTTCAGGATATGAAAGTCTACAGAAGCTGTTGCAGTTGTAAATGCATTATTGATAGTTGGCCATTGGTTGCGGTAATCGCCTGCAATACGGTAATTACCGTCAAATTTTCCGGTAAATGCAGGATTCAATGTAAGCGGGGATGAAAAGAATTGAGAAAAATGCGGATCCTGTGCTGAGGCTTTACCCAGCATAAGCAGCATACAATAAATCAGTGCAATTCTTTTCATCACAGCATTTAAGACTCCTAAAATAAACGAAATGCTGTAAGAAGAAATGATTAAAATGCTTTTTAACAAATATAAACCTCTATTTATGCCTGCATCTTGCTGCCAAAGGCCAGGTCGCCAGCATCACCCAAACCGGGAACAATATATCCTTTTGCAGTTAGCTCATCATCAATATCACCGCACCATATCTTGGTATTTGTTCCACATTCTCTCAATACATATTCAATACCCACAGTACAGGCAATTGCAACTACCACATGAAATTCGGCAGGTGCATTTTCTGCTTTCATGTATTGAATGGTCTTTACAACTGAAGCTCCGGTTGCAAGCATTGGATCACTGATGATCACCACCCTGTTATTTAAAGAAGGGCAACTCATATATTCCAAGCTGATTTCGAAACTACCGTCATGATGATGTTTGCGATAAGCTGAAATAAATGCATTATCTGCTTTGTCAAAATAATTCAGCATACCGGCATGTAAGGGTAATCCGGCTCTTAAAATCGTTGCCAGAACAGGTTGTTGCTCCAAGACCTTACTGTTATGAATGCCCAACGGTGTCTGTGTTTCAACTTCGGCCCATGCCAATTGTTTACTTATCTCATAAGCGGCTACTTCACCAATACGCTCTAGATTACGACGAAAACGCAAACGGTCATTCTGAATATTCACATCTCTTATTTCAGCAATCCAATTACTTACTAAACTGTGCTGGTCACTTAAATTAACAATCATTGCAAGGGTTTTGAGTTGACGGATTTTGCCTGAAAAGTAATACAAATTGGCAAATTGCATCCAAAAATACAATTTGTTGTACAGTAACTTTCGCTTTGCTTATTTTTTTTAATATAGTTGTTGTTTTTTATGGTATCACGTTCTGTCTTCTTTCGGTCTAGCAAATAAATAGAAATAATACAGTTTGTTAACAAAAAATAAAACTGCCATTCACAGGGCTTGTTTATTTTTATTATTCAAAATATTAGTATGAGACCAGTTGTTCTTTTTTTAATACTTGCATCAGGATTAGTTTCCTGCAAGAACAAAGACAAAAAATTTGATGATCATTCCTATCAGGAAACAAAAATCAATCTGGCAGAAAAAGAAAGAAACAATCCTAAACAGTTTCTGCAATTAGGCGGAGATGATCACCGTAATCTTTTTGGTAAAACGGTTTACAAAGGTGTGATTAAGAATACTGCTACAGTTGCAGCATATAATGAAGTAAGGATTAAATTATTATATTTTAAAAACGGTGTTCAGGTTGCTAATCATGAAGAACAATTTGCGAAGACGATCCCGCCGAATGATGATTTCAGTTTCAAAGCAAGATATAAAACACCCAAGGGAACAGATAGTGTTGCCACTTATATCATGAGTGCAAAAGCTGTGAAATAAGATCAGGTTTCAAAATAAAAGTGATCGTGATTTTTGCAACGTGGATTAAATGCAGCTTTGCAAAACGGGCATTGGTAATTACTTTCTAAATATTGTGAAATGGTCAATTCGCTATAACAATTGCCGCATAAAACAGCCTTGGTATCAAATTCTTTTTTGGTCCAGACTTCTGTTTGATGCCCCGCTTCTTCTTGGTGACAATGTATGCATGAGTAATAATGGTTACAGCATTTCATCTTAATGGCAATAATATCCTTCGATGAATGATAATGGACACAACGTGTTTGTTCATCAATCGTTTTGCCTCTGATGATCATTTATATTTTATTTATAATTTACACA
>CAIMKO010000421.1 GCA_903841915.1 uncultured Chitinophagaceae bacterium
ATCAGCACACTTCTGAAACAGTGCCTGCAGTTGATAAATGAATTACTTGAAAGGTTTCAATAGAAATAATTTCAATGTTGAATCAGAATCCCCACAGTTGAAGTGTGCGACGGCAGGGACGACGATCAAAGAATAAAACTTCGAGTCATAAAAAGATCATGAATAATAAAGTATCACTTTTTAGAAAAGAACATTTTAATGCGGCTCATCGTTTGCATAATCCCTTGTGGAGTGATGAGAAGAATGAACAAGTGTTTGGCTTATGCAATAACAAAAATTATCATGGACACAATTATGAATTAATTGTAAAAGTTACCGGAGTACCGAACCAAGAGACCGGTTATGTGTTAGACATTAAAATATTGAGCGAATTGATCGAGGATGTGATCCTCAAAAAATTTGATCATAAGAATCTGAATTTAGATACGGCAGAATTTGCCAACTTAAATCCTACGGCCGAAAACATAGCAATTGTGATTTACAATCTGCTTAGGCCAAAGCTGAATAAAGAATTAGAGCTTAAAATAAAATTGTATGAAACAGAAAGAAACTTTGTCGAATATCCGGCTTAATGGTGATAAGATCGACCTGAGTGATGTATTGATCGATGAGATGGGCGATAACCATGTTAGCACATCCGTTGATACACCCATGCGTGAAGATGCTTTTGTATTAACTGATGCAGAAAAAATTCATGCCATTGAGAAACATTTCCGCAGCATCATGGAGATCATGGGATTGGATCTCAACGATGATAGTTTGAAAGGCACTCCAAAACGGGTGGCTAAAATGTATATCAAAGAAATCTTCAGCGGATTGAATCCTGCCAATAAACCCAATGTTGCATTGTTCGAGAATAAATACAAGTACAATGAAATGCTGGTGGAAAAGAATATTTCTTTTTACAGCAACTGCGAACATCATTTTGTGCCCATCATCGGGAAAGCTCATTTGGCTTATATCAGTAACGGAAAGGTGATCGGGTTAAGTAAATTGAATCGGTTGGTGCAATTCTATGCTAAGCGCCCGCAGGTTCAGGAAAGATTGACCATGCAGATCGGTACCGATCTCCAAAAAGTATTGGGAACAGAAGATGTTGCCATCGTTATTGATGCGAAACATTTATGTGTGGCAAGCCGTGGTGTGGAAGATGATACATCATCAACCATCACTGCTTTTTATGGCGGTAAGTTCAAAGAAGAGAAAACAAAGAATGAGTTTTTAAAGTATCTGGAATTAAAGACGGAATTCTAAGTTTATTGGTTTAGTTGTTTATTAGTTTATTTGTGAAGCGCACTATTGATTAGCTTTATTGTTTATTTATAAATTAATTTTTAATTTAGGCTTATTGTTTTAACAATAAGCCTTTTTTATGCCTTTTATATTAGAAGACTTAGAAGTATATAATCTTGCCGAATCATTTAGTGATGAGATTTGGAAGATTGTGAATGAGTGGGATTATTTTATTAAGTCGGGATTGGGTAAACAATTTACAAATGCAACTGATTCGATCTCTGCAAATATTGCTGAAGGTTATGGACGATATTCGATTAAAGAAAATATCAACTTCTGTTTTTATGCCAGAGGCTCATTGATGGAAACCAAAAGTTGGCTAAAAAAATCATTCAGAAGGAAATTAATAGATGAATCACAATTTTATGTTCTGATAGGTCAATTAGAATTGATTCATCTTAAACTAAATGCCTACATAAAGGTGTTGAAACAAAATCTTAAAAAACAAAACAAGGATGTCTAATATTGAGTTTATTTTTGTCACTTCTAATAAACCAATAAACGGTAAACTAATAAACAACATCACAATGAGTAAACATGCATTCATCTTTCCCGGACAAGGTTCTCAATTTGTAGGAATGGGTAAGAACTTGTACGAAACAAATTCTGTTGCAAAAGATTTATTTGAACAGGCAAATGATATTTTGGGCTTTCGAATCAGTGATACCATGTTTGGCGGAACAGATGAGGAATTAAAACAAACCAATGTAACACAACCTGCTATTTTTCTGCATTCAGTCATCGCATTTAAAACTTTGGTGACGGCAATACCTGATATGGTTGCAGGACATTCTCTCGGAGAATTCTCGGCATTGGTTGCTAACAAAGCATTGAGTTTTGAAGATGCTTTGAAATTAGTAAGCATCCGTGCAAAAGCAATGCAGAAAGCATGTGAGTCCAATCCTTCCACAATGGCTGCTGTTCTGGCTTTGGCTGATGATAAAGTAGAAGAAAT
>CAIMKO010000422.1 GCA_903841915.1 uncultured Chitinophagaceae bacterium
CCTCTGATATTTATAACAAACAAACTTTCCAATTGTTAGAAAAGATTACTCTTGTGGTAGAAAGCGAATTAGATGCTCGCTTAAGATGTATAAAACTGGATTTCGAAAAATTATTGTTAGCAAATGCTGAAAAAAAATTAATGATTTGCTTTCAAGGAAGAAATGATTTAAGTACCATGAGACAATATTTTTTTGATGCAATTAATTATTATCAATCGGGGAAAAAGGGTGATAGATTTTTAATTGCAATCTTTGATGAAAGTGAAGGTGATTTTGATTTTAGTCTAATTGAAAAAAAATAGCTTGTCAACACACATTAGTCTCTATGAATTTTAAAAGTATCAACAAATTCCCAACCGTACAAGTGTGCGACGCAACAGTCGATGCCATGAAAAACTAATGCCCGTTACATAAAATAATTTGCACATCTGCACATTCTCAAATCTGCACATTCCAATATTTGCACATCAAACATTATGTTTGCAAAAATTTTGAATAATGGAATTACAAGCATTGATCTTAGAAGCATGGGGCAACCGTGAATTACTGAAAGACAAAAAATACAGCGATGCGGTACGTGCCGTAATTGAAGAAGTGGATAAAGGAAGATTAAGGACCGCAGCACCATCTGACAATGGCTGGCATGTGAACGAATGGGTGAAACAGGCAATACTGCTGTATTTCGGCATACAACAAATGCAAACATTTAGTTTACCACCTTTCGAATTTTACGATAAGATGTTGTTGAAAAAAGATTATGCATCGTTGGGTGTTCGTGCCGTTCCACATGCAGTGGCTCGTTACGGCGCATTCCTGGCAAAGAATGTAGTGTTGATGCCAAGCTATGTAAATATTGGTGCTTATGTGGATGAAGGCACGATGGTGGATACCTGGGCAACCGTAGGCAGCTGCGCACAAATTGGTAAACATGTTCATTTAAGCGGTGGCGTAGGTATTGGCGGTGTATTAGAACCATTGCAGGCAAGTCCGGTAATTATTGAAGACGGCTGTTTTCTGGGCAGCAGAAGCATCGTTGTAGAAGGTGTAAAAGTAGAAAAAGAAGCCGTGTTGGGTGCAAATGTTGTATTAACTCAATCAACAAAGATCATTGACGTAAGCGGACCATCGCCCATTGAATACAGAGGCCGTGTTCCGGCAAGAAGTGTGGTGATACCCGGAACTTATCCTAAGAAATTTCCTGCTGGAGAATATAATGTTAGCTGTGCATTGATCATCGGGCAACGTAAACCAAGCACAGACCTGAAGACAAGTTTAAATGATGCGCTGAGAGATTTTAATGTGAGCGTTTAGAAAAGACCATGGACAATTGACCATGGACCATGGACTAAAGCATGACCCAACAACAGAAACAAATATCATTAACCGGTTTTCTCGTTACGTTGTCGGGTGCGATATTCTTTTCTACGAAAGCCATTTTTGTAAAGCTTTGTTTTCATGCAACGCATGTTGATGCAATAACATTGCTCAGTTTGCGCATGTTGTTTTCATTGCCGTTCTATTTATTGATAGGCTGGTATTCAGGAAGAAAAGAAGGCAAAACTGATCTAACAGCCAGACAATGGTTCTTTATTTTCCTGATGGGTATTTTCGGTTATTATTTAAGCAGTTTATTTGATTTCATTGGATTGCAATTCATTTCTGCAGGATTGGAAAGATTGATACTATTCCTTTATCCAACATTCGCAGTTCTAATAAACACATTCTGGTTTAAAACAAAACTGAGCAAAACTCAATTCATTGCTTTGGCATTAACCTATGCAGGCATTGGCATTGCTTATCTGGGTGAAATGAAATTGGATACTTCTAACCCCAATTTCTATTACGGCACTTTCATGATCTTTCTTTGCGCCGTTACCTATTCATTTTATTTAGTGGGTACAGGGAGACTGGTGAATAAAGTAGGTGCCACACGTTATACGGTATATGCCATGCTGTTTGCAACTGCAGGAATCTTCATTCATTTCTTATCCACCAAAACCATTGGCAGTATTGTTTTTACGCCCACCCTGGTTTATTATTCTGCGGCACTCGCTATCATTGCAACAGTGCTTCCGTCCTTCATGATGAGTTATGGCATGAAAAGTATCGGTAGCA
>CAIMKO010000423.1 GCA_903841915.1 uncultured Chitinophagaceae bacterium
CGTCGGAAGAACTATGTAATAACATGATCGGCAAGTCTATCAAGTTTAGATCCTTTCGTATATTTCTAATTGTTTCAATACCATCCATTACCGGCATATGATAATCCATCAATATCACATCATATATTTTTCCTGTCTTTAATTTTTTGATCGCTTCTACCCCATTTTCCGCTTCGTCAACATTTATCTGCTTGAGTGCCAGCATGTCTTTTAAAATAAGACGATTGTTGGTATTATCATCCACGATCAAAATGTTCTTATAATTATACGTGTTTGTCCACTCTACTGCATCACCATCCATTATTTTTACATCGAGTGTAAAAAAGAAAGTACTCCCCTTTTGAGGTGTACTTTCTAATTGTAATTCGCTGCCCATTAATCCTAATAATTTCTTTGAAATGGCTAGCCCTAGTCCCGTGCCACCGAATTTTCTGTTGATAGAAGCATCTTCCTGAGAGAATGCATCAAATATTTTTTCCTGATTGGCAGGATCGATCCCAATACCCGTATCTCTTACAGAGAACTTGAAAGTTGCTCTTTCTTTTGAATCATTCTTCAGCGTCTCGATTTTAAGTTCAACTTCCCCTGTAGCAGTAAACTTAACCGCATTACCCATCAAATTTACCAATACCTGTCGCAACCTAATTGCATCTGTCCAAATAAACCGGGGAACATCCAATGCGATATTTAAAAGCACTTCCAGATTCTTTTTGTTTGCCTGAAAACTGATCACATCTGCAACCTGATAACCTATTTCAAAAACATCAGTCTTATCAACATCGATCTCCAGTTTCCCTGCTTCAATTTTCGAAAAGTCCAGGATGGCATTAATAATATCCAATAACGAATTGGCTGACTGATACACAGCTGAAACATATTGATGTTGCGTATCCCCTAATTTGGTCTTTAACAAAAGGTCAGAAAATCCAACAACACTATTCAAAGGTGTACGAATCTCATGACTCATATTAGCAAGAAACTCGGATTTGGCCCTACTGCCGGCTTCCGCTTTCTCTTTTGCTTTTATCAATTCCTTTTCCATTTGTTTCCTTTCCGAAATATCCCGTTTAATCGCTATCCAATGTGTATATTTTCCCTCACTGTTGGCTACAGGAGTAATGGAAAGTATTGACCAAAATGCTTCTCCATTTTTCCTGTAATCGCTTATTTCCATCTCACATGATTCGTGTTTCAATATGGCCTCATTAATAAGTTGCAGTTTGCTATCGTCGGACTTACTGTCACGTAAAATCCTTGGTGTTTTACCAATAAATTCCTCCTTCGAGTAACCGGTCATTTTGCAACATCCTTCATTTACATAAATAACTTTGGAGAGCGTTAAATCATTTTGATCTATTTCTACAATCTGAATGGCATCTATCGAGTTGTCGATGGCAGTCTCCAATAATTTTCTCTGCGTTTCTTCTTCTTTTCTCGCCGTAATATCTTTCCCGATCCCTACTAACCCAATGATCTTTCCTTGTTCATCTCTTATAGGAACTTTTGAATTCAACATCCAATGCTTGTGATTCTGATTATCAACAAAAAAGTCTTCTTTGTTCAGTTGTGGCAATCCTGATTGAAAAACAAACTGATCATCGGCAAAAGAACTATCCGCTATTTCTTTTGGATAAATGTCATAATCATTTTTCCCGAGCACCTCTTCTTCGGACTGCAATCCCATATACTTAACATCTACAGGATTTGCAATTACTTTGCGACTCTGAATATCTTTTACATAAACCGAATCAGGAAGATTATCAATCAAAGCCCTTAAAAGATTCCGTTCATATTTAATATCGTTCTCGGCTTTTTTAAGATCCGAAATATCACGGAATATTGCCAATGTACCAACAACCCGGGAACCCTCGTATTGAGGGTTTGCCGTAATCAAAATGCTTTTTTTACTGCCGTCTTTTAATACTATTTCAGACTCGTACACGCTGGCCTTTCCTTCTTTACGGACCCCGGTTTGATTAATGATAAAATCAAAATTTTCCTTTGTGAAATAATGCTCCAGACTTGTGTCGATCAACTCGCCGCTATGGGCGCCAAATATTTTTTCTGCGGCAGTATTTGCAAAAACAAACTTTTCATGAATATCGCAAATGGCAATACCCTCTCCAATACTTTCTATTAAGTAACTATAGCTTTCTTCTTTTCTTTTACGTTCAATTATATTTTTCTTTAAGGGCTGGAATAAGAAAATATAGATGGCCGGGAAAATAATAATGGCAAGTATAGAAGAATCCAATAGCGCTTCAGTCCAAAGAGAAAGCGGGGGTAGCTTTTTTAGCAAGAGCATTACCAATGTCTCACTGATGAAAACAGATACTATCAACAAAAAAAATATACTGTTTTCTGCCTTATTCGTAAATCCCAACTTTGTTTGCATGTTTTTCATTCGAGGACTATTGGAAAATGTTTTATGCAAATTATTCTTTGAAAATACATTCCCTTCTTTCATTTTTTCATTCTACAAATAATTAAACAAGCTCTTAAAAGCTGATTTAATTTCTTGTAGTCTTAACCATTACAGGAAATGCATCGAATTTCTAGGTTTCAATTGAAAGGTACAAAAAAATGAGTTTGCTGCTGTCTGAATAAAAAACAGGCAGCTTAAATAATCAGCTAATCGTCTTTCCAACCCCATAAATGCAAGCATGCATAAGTTCTATACGGGCTCCATTTAGAAGATATCTTCAACATACTTTCTTTCAGCTTCTTTTTGTCATCAACAGGCAGTTTATAGATCTTCGTCATAGCTTGCTGAATACCCAGATCATCCACAGCAAAAACATCTTCTCTTCCCAAACTGAACATCAATAACATTTCTACCGTCCATTTGCCAACACCCTTTATTTGTGTGAGTAATTCAACAATTTCCTCATCCTGCATCTTTAATAATTTTTTGTCAGTTATTTTATTTTCGATACAGAACAGCGCTACATTTTTTACATAATTCACTTTCGCATTCGATAAACCAACAGCTCTCAATTTCTCAAAAGACATATCCAATACCTCTTGTGGTTTGGGCTCTTTGCCTTTAAATAAATCGAGAAAGCGATGAAAAATCACTTTTGCGACTTTTGTACTTAATTGCTGGCTCATGATGCTAGCCATTAATCGCAGCGCAATATCCTGATGCAGTTTTAACTCATGCTGTTCTTGACCAATGATCTTGGCAAATTTTTTATCTTTTTTCAAATGTGCTGCATAACTCATGGCAATCATTTAATTTTTAAATTTGTTCAATAAAGATAATTGATGAAAAGAGAAGTCATCACAACGAGAGACGGAAGCAATTCCATTTCCATACCCGAATTAAATGTCACCTATCACAGCATTCATGGTGCTTTGCTGGAAAGCAAGCATGTTTATATTGATGCAGGGTTGCTACCGATATTACATCAGTACGAAACCATTTATATTTTTGAAATGGGTTTCGGAACGGGGTTAAATGCTCTCCTCAGTCTGCAAACCGCAACCACCCGCCAGCAAAAGATACATTATACAGCCATTGAACTA
>CAIMKO010000424.1 GCA_903841915.1 uncultured Chitinophagaceae bacterium
CATCTTTCACTTTAAAGGGTTCGGGAGCAGATACAACACCGATCATTCCATTGGCAACGGTTATTCCATAATAATTGGATGGGTCAACCTTATCGGTCTTTATTTTCCAAATATCAACCGTTTGCGAAAAACTAAGATTCAGGGAAGTAAAAAACAGGTAAGTACAGAAAAAAAACAATTTATTTTTCATAAAAGCGATCAATTAGAATGAATGCTTAAAAATACAATTTATAATTGCCACCCACACTTGAATTTTACAATTTATTTTGCTACCAGAATGCTTATTTTGCAAAGCACTTAATGCCACTATATGAAGAAATTGCTGATTGGTTTATTCGTTATGATAGCCATGCTGACCCTAAGCGTTTACATTTTTATACCTGCTACAATAACGGTGTCTACTGTTCGCTATGTAAAAGCATACCACGCCGCCGTTCTTAAATTTCAAACAGATAGTCAAAAAATAAACAGCTGGTTACAACCCATATCCAATAAAACAGAAAACGGATACGAGTACAAAGGTTTCTCTTACAATGTCAACAGAACCATTTCAAATATTACTGAGTTCCGCATAAAATCTGACAAGATCGATATAAAAAGCAGTTTCATTTCACTGAATGTTTATCTCGATTCCTCTGCCATCCAATGGGCTGCAGAAATTGAAGCCGGTTCTAACCCAATAGTTCGTTACAGCAGGTATCGGGAAGCGATCCGCTTAAAAGAAAGCATGTCAAACTTAATGGATCAGTTGAAAATATTCCTCGACAACTCTTCGAATATGTATGGCATTTTGGTGAAGGAAACACAATTAAGGGATTCTATTTTGATATCGGCAAAAGTTCAGACAGTCAATTATCCAACAGTTGATGTGATCTATCAGCAAGTAAAAAAATTGTCGGATTATGCTGCTTCCAAAAATGCAGCTGTTGCGAATTCTCCCATGCTGTTCGTGAAGAAACTAGACGACACGCATTATGAAGCCATGATCGGCCTTCCCATCAATAAAAATATTGACCAGACAAATGAGATCCGAATTAAACGAATGCCGTATAACGGGAATGTTTTGGTTACCGAGATCAAAGGAGGGACTTACAGCATTAAAAAAAGTTTTGATCAATTGGAGACCTATCTAACCGATGCCAAAAGATCCAGTCCCGCCATTCCCTATGAAATGATGATCACAGATCGTTCGAAAGAAACCGATACTGCAAAATGGGTGACCAGATTGTATTATCCGGTTATGTAATTATTTCTTGTCCTTAAAACGAATGATGATGCTGCTGTCATTATTCTTGGATAGAATAAAAGCCGGCTGATGATTGATGTTGATCGATTTGATATGTCGAACCTGCCCTTTTATCTGCAGGCCATTGATATTTTCTGTTTTGAATTTACCGCTGCCTTCATTCACCAATACTGTTCCGTAGTCTGCATCATATCTTCCCATCTGAATATTATTATCATAATAATTTCCTGTCAGTAAAATATCAGGAAGCTTATCCCCATTGGCATCGATCACCATTGCGTCACGCATTGAACTCAATTGCGCTTCCCAGGGCAGGGCTTCTGTTGTAAAATTCATATTCCCGTGATTGATCAATACTGCATTCGAAAAATAGTTGGCCGTGAGAA
>CAIMKO010000425.1 GCA_903841915.1 uncultured Chitinophagaceae bacterium
AAATACAAAAACCTTACACGTGCAGGTGCATTAGGACAGAGTTTGGATTTTTCAGATATTGATTTTCCTTTATTCCGTTTAGCTGAGCAATATTTAATATATGCAGAAGCAACATTACAAGGTGGAGCCGGCGGTAATGCTACACAAGCTTTGGCTTATGTTAATTTATTGAGAACAAGAGCACAGGCAACAGCATTTACGAGTATTACTTTGCAAGATATTTTAAATGAAAGAGGTCGTGAATTGTATTGGGAAGGTTTCCGTCGTACAGATCTGATTCGTTTCAATCAATTTGTAGAAGGAACCTATTTATGGCCTTGGAAAGGTGGTGTTTCAACAGGTACTTCAGTTGCTGCGTACAGAAAATTATTCCCGTTGCCGGCTGCTGAAATTTCATCAAATACCAATCTTGTTCAAAATACAGGATACTAATTCTTTCAATGATGAATGAGTTAAAAAACCAAATTAAAAATATCTGATAAAATAAATCATTATGAAAAAATTATTTAAAAATCTCTTTTTCATCGGCATGGGAGTAGCACTCTTTGCATCTTGTAAAAAGGATGAGAATATGGACTACTTTACGGGGGGAGCTGTACCGGTATTAACATCATCGGCTACGGGCAGCATTCCTTTGTCTACAGCAACACAAACCAATACCGCAGTGAGCTTTGCATGGACAAATCCAAATTATAAGTTTACCACAGGTGTCAGCTCTCAAAGCGTTTCTTACCTGCTTGAAGTTGATACATTGGGCGCGAACTTTACCAACCCTAACAGGGTACAAACATCCATCAGTCCTGATTTAGGTGTATCTTATTTGGATGCTACATTTAATACTTTATTGACGAATCAATTATTGTTAGTAACCGGTATCAAGCATACGATTCAGGTAAGAGTTACTGCTTCTTTGAATTCTGTTGCAAATACTAAATTGGTGTCTAATGTGTTGCAATTTACTGTTACACCTTGGTCACCACCACCAACAGTAAATCCTCCGGCAACAGGCGTTCTTTATTTAGTGGGTAGTGCAACAACCGGTGGTTGGACTAATCCGGTTCCAACTCCTGCTCAGCAATTCACCAAACTGAGTAATACCTCTTATACCATTACAGTTGCTTTAAGTGGCGGTAATGAATTCTTATTCCTTCCATTGAATGGCGATTGGGGTCACAAGTTTGCTTGTAATAAAACAGCATCACCTCCATCCGGTGAAACAGGCGGTGTTTTTGGATATGATTGGAATGATAATTTCCCCGGTCCTGCAGCAAGCGGTACCTATAAAATAGATGTGAATTTTCAAACAGGGAAGTATACCATCACCAAACAATAATTTTAAAGATAGAATTAGCAAAAATGAATCGATGTTTCATTCTAATTAATTCAAAATAAAAAAAAGCAATATGAAATCATTAATAAAAATCAGTTTCTTGTCGTTGTTGATGGCTGCTTTTTTCACTTCTTGTGATAAGGTAGGCAGCTTGCCAACGTATGCAGGAGGAACTGCATCTGTATTAACTGCTTCTACTACGACGATCGCCCCGGTAATGGCCGATTCGAATAAAACAGTATTAACATTAACATGGACCAGTCCGGCATATGCTGCAGATTCCACCACTTCAAAATATATCGTAGAAGTTGATTCTTCAGGACGCAGTTTCAGCAAAGAAGTTACACGTACTGTTACAGGAGCGTTGACAGCTTCATTTACTGCAAAAGAGCTCAATAATATTTTATTGAATTATGGTCTTGCATATAACACGGCATATAATATGGATTTCAGGATCACCTCTTCTTATGCAAACAATAACGATCAGTTAAAATCAAATACGGTTGTTGTTAAGTATACTACTTATGTGGTTCCTCCAAAAGTAACTCCTCCAACTACTAAGGCATTGTACCTGGTAGGTGCTGCAACTTCAGGTGGATGGGGCAATCCTGTTCCTACACCGGCTCAGCAGTTTACAAAGATCGATTCTGTTACTTATCAGGGAACATTCTATCTGAATGGCGGACAACAATATTTAATGCTTCCTTTGAATGGAGATTGGACCCATAAATACTCTGTTGCTGATAATACACTTGCCGGTTTAAGCGCAGGCGGAGCTTTTGGTTATGATCTGTCACAAAATTTCCCCGGCCCTGCAGCTACAGGGATGTATAAGATCTTAGCAGATTTTCAACACGGAACATTTACCGTAACTAAAGTAGCACTCTATGCTTTGATGTATGTGCCCGGTGATTATCAAGGATGGACACCTGCCACTGCACCAACATTGGGTTCTCCAAAGAGTGATGGAAACTATGATGGATATATCAATATGCCGGCAGGTGGAACTTACCAGTTCAAATTGAATACAACACCTGACTGGAGTAATTCATGGGCTGATGGCGGTGGCGGAACATTAAGTTCAACTGGCCCTAATATGCAGGTTGCCGGAGCAGGTTATTATCATATTGTAGCAAATACAACTGCTAAAACATGGTCAGCAACAGCAACAACATGGAGTTTAATTGGAAGCTTCGCTGCAAGCGGATGGAGCAATGATGTGGATATGACTTTTAACGGAACAGCTTGGACAGGAACCATTACTACAGCAACAGGCGATCAATTTAAATTCAGAGCCAATCACGATTGGGGAACTAATTTAGGTGATGCAGGTGCAAGCAGTGCTTCCGGTAGCGGTAGTTTGTCTTATGGTGGCGATAATATCGGTGATGGAACAAAGAATATAGCAGTTCCTGCCGGTACACATAAAATAACACTCTTCTTAAATAATTCAGGATAATATTCTTATATGGTTCAATAATAAAATGAAGAGTCATTATAAATAAATAAAAAACGTCTCCATTTTCGGAGACGTTTTTTTTTATCAGGTATAAAAGTAAGGTTTATTTTAACTT
>CAIMKO010000426.1 GCA_903841915.1 uncultured Chitinophagaceae bacterium
AAATACCTGCATTATGCATAAAACCGGCTGGCAGTTCCGGCATCACAAGATTTGTAGTGCCATGTATCCATTTGTTATTATGCTTCATCATCTTCGTTTTCAAGTTCCTTTCCCATCCGATACTTAATATCATAATTGATAATAAAATCCAATTCCTCGTCTGTAAAACCGTAATGCTTTGCTAAAACGGTGTCAATGCTGATTATAAGGGACTTCGATTTTGAAATTTTGAATGATTGAGTTTGGGTTTCGCCAGTCTGCTTTTGAATTCTGGTTAACATATGGCTGTTTTTTTCAACATCTGAAATATATTCACTACTCAGAGAAAATATATTTGCATCATTAAGAATATCAATGTCTATTGGGAAGTTCAACACATCATATGGATTTAAATGACGACAGTTTGATGTAACAGTGTACCACCACCAAAATGTATTACTACTTAATGCTGCAATCGCATTGTTAACGTGATGTTTTTGTGCTAAACTTAACCATGTTTCACGCGTAGAATGACCTTGTACACCTTCAGATATAAATTTGGGTGCAAAATTTGTAAATATTTTCCAATATAAACCGCCATCAGTTCGATAATAAACTCTATTATTAGACTTTCCACAGAAAAATCCAAGCTTTTCTTTAATTTTCATTTTTGTTAGAATTGAACTTTCTATTCCTTTGGATATTTTAGGAACCCAAAATTCAGACCTTTTAGAAGCTATTTCAAGTAGTTCAATTCGTTCTGTTAAGGCATCTCTTGTATCTGAAGTCCATTTCAAATAATTGTTTGTGAAGACTTTCTGTTTCAAATTGTAATTTGAAATAAAGATAGTTAATGCTCTGTTTACGGTGTCAAATAGTTTTGCCGGTCGCCATGAAAAATTAGTATAAACAGTTGTCTTATTTTTTTCGATTAGATCCTGAACAACCTTCATCCTTTGTGTGGAAACCAATGATAATGGTACTATCATACCAAGATTGCCAGCTTTATTAAGAATTTGAATACTACGCTCCATACAAAATGCATGAACAGCGCTTGTGTCTAATGTTTTAAAATTGAATAATTTATATTTTATTTGACTGTATTCTAAATAAGGTGGATTACCAATTATCACATCAAAACCACCTTTATCATGTATAATTTCGTAAAATTCTGCAAACCAATGAAAAGGCTGATGAGTTGTTTTCCAAAAGAGATAATCTTTGGGTTTTTTATCCTTGTCTATACCATAAAAGAAGGCTAAATAATCATTCAATGTATTATTTAGGCTTTCTATTCTTCCTTTTAAGTCGAGCTTGGCAAATTTTGAATTGTTCAAATCATTCTTGATTGACAGCTGAGAATCTTTGAACCGTCCGTATGCCATTGAAACAATTTCTGCTTTCTCCTTCACCGCATTGATCACATTCAACTCATCTTCAAATACCAGTCCAATTGTCATTTGACCTTGAGCATTTTTAGTTGCATCCCGTTCATTTATTGCGTTAACAGCCTCGTTAAACGTTGCAAAACCTACCAATGTATTGCCTGCACGAATATTAAAATCAATATCTGGCAAAGGTTCTAAACCAAGGTTTGGTTTGCGGAAATCAACCTCCACAGTTGCTACCAACTTAAGGAATAAGCGAAGTTTTGCAATCTCAACCGCCTCCCTCATAATATCTACACCGTATAAATTTCGTAGAATAATACTTTTGTAAATGAAGTATTGCAAATTGGGATGATGTTCATTCTGAATATCTTCCAACACCGAACGAAAATATTTGTATTTATTGTTGAAAGTGCTTTTGTGTGCATCGTTCAGGCGGTCTTCGTCTTCAACAAATGCACGCATCCTATTAATACAAGCCTCGTACAAAGGTTCCAAAATGTTCATTGCTGCAAAAAGGAATGCGCCAGACCCACATGTGGGATCAAGAATAGTAACTGAGGTAATGGTTTTATAGAAGTGCCGCAAAAAATCAGGGTCAGCCGTATTTTCAATACAATCTTGGGCAAATTGGCGAATATTCAGATTAAAGGTAATAAAGTCGTTGATGTTGGTAATTTCTCCAGTATCAATTTTAGTCTTTATTTCAGTATGGCGGTTACGGCGGTCAACAACTTCTCTCCAAATTTCGGTGGGCAAGGCTAAATTCGCCGGTGCAGGTTTATTCCATTCGGAACGCTTACTTACATTGTTAATTCCATCGGATACTTCAACTGGCAAAGGTTCTTCAAAACCCTTTTTAACTGCATCATAAATGTAATTGTCGTTACTCTGTTTTACCGCCTGCCAAATTTCGCTATCATTAATAAAGGCTTTGGGATACTGACGTTTTGTCTCCTCAAAAAGATAGGGGAGAATGCTGTTTTTGCTGATATAGTCGGTGATATCTTCCTTTGTATAGTAGGCACCCATATCAGCCCTGTCATTGATGTATTTCTCAAAGATATAGCCAATTACATCAGGGTTAATGTCTTTTCCGCTGGCAGTAACCCGTGTATCGAGATGCCATTCATATTGGTCAAAGAAATCGAATATCCGTTCAAAAGCTTTGTCCTCAATATCAATGCTTTTGTACATCTTCTCCAGTTCATGCTCATCAAATAATCCGCCATTAAGATAAGGAATTTTACCGATT
>CAIMKO010000427.1 GCA_903841915.1 uncultured Chitinophagaceae bacterium
GCGCATATCATCCCGCCATATAAATGGATCGAATTAATGCGGGCAGAATTGGAAGCTGGCTCCTCTTATGTAATCGCCGAAGCTCGTGAAGCAGGGAATGTGGGTATTTACAGAGGAAGTGGTGAAGTACGAGAAGGGTTGGTACAGGAAATCTTGACTCAAATTCCTCATGAAAAAATCATATGGGAAGCTCCTCAAAAAGCGCAACAGCTATATTTTCTGGAATTGATAGATTGTAATGTAAATCTCGGCAATATTGCCCCAAATGAAGTAATTCCGCTTGAATCAATGCGTATTGGCTTACGTGGCGATACTTTTCATTTGTATTTAAATAAATAAAACCTCCTGATGCGCTTATACGGACTGATCGGTTACCCGCTGTCACATTCATTCTCAAAGAAATATTTTGATGAAAAATTTGCAAACGAAGGAATAGCCGATGCAAACTTTCAGAATTTCTCTCTAGACAATATCTCAATGCTGCATGAAATTTTAACACAAAAAAATCTCAATGGCTTAGCTGTGACCATACCGTATAAAAAATCAGTGATTGACTTTTTATACGAATCAACAGATGCAGTAAAACAGATGGGGGCATGCAATTGTATAAAGATCAGCAATAACAAATTGTCTGGGTTTAATACTGATGTGATCGGATTCGAGAAGTCATTTATCAAACAGTTAAAACCGCATCATACAAAAGCATTGATATTAGGAACCGGGGGCGCTGCTTCTGCTGTTGAATTTGTGTTGCAGAAATTAAAGATAGAGCACGAATTTGTATCACGTAAAAAGGTGGGAACTGAATTTTTATATAGTGAACTTGATCAAAATATTATTGACGAATATTCCATTATTATCAATGCGTCTCCCATCGGCACTTATCCCGATATTGATGAAGCCCCGGCCATTCCATATGAGTTCATTACCTCAAAACATTATTTATTTGACCTTGTTTACAATCCAGATGAGACCAAATTTTTGCAGTATGGGAAATCAAAAAATGCAACCATTCAAAACGGTCTAGAGATGCTCGAGTTGCAGGCAGAGGAAAACTGGAAAATTTGGAATGAATGATCAGCTTAATTTTTTAATGGCTTCTTCCGGAACACTAACTTTCTTTTTTAAATTATAATCATAACAGATCATTCCTGTTTTTGCTTTTCCCGCAAAAGCTGTATTTCGGTCGTTCTTAACCTCTAATTTGTAAAAGAGGTCGAAGCCTAATTTATCAAAAGCATTGGCTGCCACAGAAATGATTACAATATCTCCGTAGCTCAGTTCCTTTTTATATTCGATGGCAGCATCAGCCATAATTAATCCCACACCTGCAAAATCAAGTTCGCTGTACCCATGATGATTTAAAAACTGCTGTCTTGCTTCATGTATCAATGATAAAAAAGAATCATTACCAACATGGCCACCATAATTAAGATCAGTAATCCTAATACTGATAGAAGTGGAGAAAGAAAAGTTTTCGGGCAAATTTATTTTAATGCGTTCCATTTTCCTTTAAGAATTGAATGAGTTGTTCGGTAGCTTTTCTTCTGTGACTGAAAACGTTTTTTTCTTCTATCGTCATCTCTGCAAATGTTTTATTACTTCCATTGGGAATGAAGACGGGGTCGTAGCCAAAACCTTTATTCCCTTTTTGGTCTGTAATGATCTTTCCTTCGCAAATTCCTTCAAACAAATATTCTTTGTTGTCTAGTATCAGAGAGATCAGTGTTCTGAATTGCGCATGGCGATCATCTTTTCCCACGAGGTTCGCTAAAAGCTTATCAATATTCTTTTGAAAGTCTTTTGTTTTGCCTGCATATCGTGCACTCATTACACCGGGTTCACCATTCAATGCAATTACTTCAAGGCCGGTATCCTCACTAAAACAATTCTGTTTAGTAAGTTGATGTATGACTGATGATTTTTCAGAAGCATTTTTCTCTAAACTGTCATGAGGTTCAGGAATGTCAATATCAATACCCGCTTCTCGCAATGTGATGATGTTAAATTCATTCCCGATCACACTTCTCATCTCATCAACTTTGTGCTGATTATTGGTGGCGAATATCAAGGTTGTTCTCATTGTAGGAATTAAATATTAAACATTTTTTTTAAGCTAAGCCATAACTTACTCTTCTCCAATTTTGCTTCTTGCGTTGTGCCCTGTATGATTTCCAGGGACGGGCTTAATAAAAATTTACAATTGTTGTATTGCTGTATTTGATAATTCGGAACTGTAAAAGGTAATTGAATTTCTTTAGCTGAAATATCGAGCAGCAATAAAAATTCAGGAGCAAGCTGTTCAGTTAATTCGGAATAGGAATAATTGGTTTTGGCATAATTTATAATGGCAACATCACCCAGATTCAATTTGCAGGCACCTAATATAGTTGATAAAAATTGCAGCCATTCATCACGTAAATAAA
>CAIMKO010000428.1 GCA_903841915.1 uncultured Chitinophagaceae bacterium
AGGGAGAATATTCACTGGGAAGGGAAGGTGGTCACAGTGAGTACAGAATATTGCATCATAAGGATGTAACAGGAAAAGAAATGGAACGTGCTTTACTGCATGAACTGGAACAAACATCTAATATCACCCTCATCAATCATTGTTTTGTGATTGATATTATTACACAGCATCATCTCGGATTTCTGGTTACCAAATCAACGCCGGATATTACTTGTTATGGTGTCTATGTATTAAACCTCAACAATAATCGGATAGAAAAAATATTGTCAAAAATAACATTATTGGCAACGGGTGGCAATGGTCAGGCTTATCGTACCACTACAAATCCGCGCATAGCAACAGGTGATGGTATTGCAATGGTGTATCGCGCCAAAGGGAGAATCGAGAATATGGAGTTCATTCAGTTTCATCCAACGGCATTATATGAACCCGGTGAATCACCCTCCTTTCTTATAACAGAAGCTGTCCGTGGTGATGGTGGTATTCTTCGTAATAAAAACGGAGAAGCCTTCATGGAAAAATATGACGAACGAAAAGATCTTGCACCGCGTGATATTGTTGCAAGGGCCATTGATAATGAAATGAAGAAAGCAGGTACAGAACATGTGTATCTGGATTGCAGACATATCAGTAAAGAAAGTTTCATTCATCATTTTCCAAACATTTATGAAAAATGTTTAAGCATTGGTATTGATGTTACTAAACATATGATCCCCGTTTCGCCTGCAGCACATTATAGTTGCGGTGGAATTAAAACAGATGAATGGGGAAGGACTTCTATTCAGAATCTTTATGCTTGCGGTGAATGTGCCAGCACTGGGTTGCATGGCGCCAATCGACTAGCCAGCAACAGTTTGCTCGAAGCAATGGTATTTGGCCACAGGGCATATATAGACAGTGCGGATAAAATAGATTTATTGGATTTTAAAAATGATATTCCCGACTGGAATGCAAAAGGTACAAGTGACCCGAAAGAAATGATCCTGATCACACAAAGTGTAAAAGAATTACAGCAAGTGATGAGTGATTATGTGGGGATTGTAAGGACGGATGTGCGTTTACACAGAGCGATGAAACGACTAGATCTTTTATTTACCGAAACAGAAGAGTTATATCGCTCAACAAGGGTATCTCCGCAATTGTGCGAGTTGAGAAACATTATCACTGTGGGATACCTGATCGTTAAAGGAGCAGAGTTCAGGAAAGAAAGCAGGGGATTGCATTTTAATACAGATCACCCGGGAAAAAGCCAGTTACTCCAGAATATTATTTTATAAAGCCAGATGGTTATCTTTATTTCATGTATTTTATAGCGTACTCATTTTTCTACTTATTTTCTTTGATTCCCTGGCGGATCATGTATCTGATCAGTGATGCATTGTATGTTTTGATCTATTATGTCTTTGGTTATAGAAAAGGCGTAGTGATGGGTAATTTGCTGATCGCATTTCCCGAAAAGACCGAAAAAGAAAGGATAAGAATTGCCAAAGACTTCTATCATCAACTCATTGATACATTTATGGAGACCATTAAAATGATCTCTATTTCGAAAGAAGAGTTGAATAAAAGATTTGTTTGTAATTATGAAGTGATGAATGATCTGTTCGAAACCGGGCAAAATGTTCAATTGCACGGAGGCCACTTTTTTAACTGGGAATATTTAAACCTTGCTTATTGTGCCAATTCAGTATATCCCTTTATTGGTGTGTATATTCCATTAAGCAATAAAGTGATGGACAGGATCATGATAAAAATGCGCGGCAAATTCGGAACGATCTTAATTGCTGCAGACAAATTTAAAACACAGTTTCATTATCATGTGAATAAAAGGTATGCATTGGCATTAGGGGCAGATCAGAATCCGGGTAATCCGAGAGGTTCTTACTGGCTTCCTTTTTTTGGAAAAATGACACCTTTTGTTACTGGCCCTGAGCGCAGTTCTTTCTCTGTCAATCCTGCTATTATTTTTGGAACCTATTATAGAATTAAACGTGGGTATTACCGATCAGAATTAAAATTGATTACCACCTCGCCAAACGCCTTGCAAAGAGGAGAACTAACAAAATTGTTCAGAGACTTTTTGGAAGAACAGATCAGACTTCGACCATCGAATTATTTATGGAGTCACCGAAGATGGAAGTTTGAATATGATGAAGCAAAATATGGGAAGATGGCAATATAAAATTATGTATGAAAAAGCGTTGCCAACCAGTTAAGGGTTGGCAACGCTTTTTTTCTAAAATGTTTTGTTGTAAAAGTGTGCGACGCAACGGCTGATGCCAAGTTACAGAAGCTGGCCTCAATAAAAATTAATTCAATACCTCTATACTTTTTTCTATTTCGAACTTATCTTTCAGCTCGATTATTTTATTCCAGCCTCCTTCAATATTTCTTATATTATGTATTCCCTGCCGCTTTAACAAAGATGAAGCAATTACACTTCTATAGCCGGCTGCACAATGCAAATAAATATTATGATGGTCGTCGAAGTTGGCCATACTTCCCGGATCAACCAATTCAAGTAACGGAATATTAATGGCCTGTTTAAGATGCCCGTCTGCATACTCAGCTTCTTTTCTAACATCGACCACAACAAGGTTTTCATCAAAAGGGATATCCATTGCCAGTTCATCTGCTTCCACACTGATAAGAAGATCAAATCTTTCTCCTGCTGCTTTCCATGCTTCAAAGCTGCCTTGTAAATAGCCTTCGAATTTTTCAAATCCAACTCGGGCTAAACGGATAATCGTTTCTTTTTCCTTTCCTTCTTCCGTTACTAATAAAATAGGTTTAGTAAACGGTAATAAACTTCCTGCCCATTCTGCAAAACGACCTTCTAATCCTATGAAAACTGAACCCGGAACAAATCCATTTATAAATAAAGAAGCATTCCTTGTATCTAAAATGGTAAGGTCCTCGTTTTTAATTTTTGATTTGAAGGCATCAACAGTCAATGGTTTTAATCCTTTTTCAGTTAGAGCATTGATGCTTTCATAACCCTCTTTGTTGATCTTAGCATTGATGGGGAAATATTGAGGTGGCAAAGACAATCCTTCCATAACAGCTTTTATAAAATCTTCCTTTGTTTGTTGTTGTAATGCATAATTGCTTTGCTTTTGTTCGCCGATACTACTGAAGGTTTCGGGACCTAAGTTTTTTCCGCAACTACTGCCCGCTCCATGTGCAGGATAGAGAATGATGTCATCTGCTAAAGGCATGATCTTTTTTTGAATGCTTTCATACAGCATGCCTGCAAGATCGCTGGTAGTTAAAACTTCAGCTTTTTGAGCAAGGTCAGGGCGTCCAACATCTCCAACAAATAATGTATCGCCGGTAAATATTGCGTGATCTTTTTTGTTCTCGTCTTTCAATAAATAACAACTGCTTTCCAAAGTATGTCCCGGTGTATGTAAAACTTCGATGCTTATTTTTCCGAGGCTGAATATTTCTCCGTCTTTTGCTACAAGAACCGGAAAGCCGGTTATGGTTTCAGGGCCATAAATAATTGTAGCCCCGGTTGCAGCAGCAAGATCCAAATGCCCGCTTACAAAATCTGCATGAAAATGTGTTTCAAAAATATATTTGATCTTGGATTTACGATCCTGCGCCAACTGAAGGTATTCATCAATATCTCTCAAGGGATCGATGACTGCAGCTTCACCATCATTTTCGATGTAATAGGCAGCTTCGCTTAAACAACCTGTATATAATTGTTGGATATACATATTCGATGATTTGAAACAAAGATAAAGGCAAAACAAATCCAGTATTAACGATTAGCGGAATGCCGGGAACAAAAATGCCCACATAAAGCGGGCATTAGATATGGTAAGGATTAAGTTGTTATTCAACCAAATCTGCCGAATATTTCATTACTTCTGAAATACGGGAATAACTTGGAGAATAAAAAATGAACTTGCCATTACGTACAGTGCTAACAATGCCCGCACGACGTAAAATTGCCAAGTGCTGAGATGCAACTGATAGTTCAAGTCTAAGCTTTACATACAATTCAGTTACAGTCATTTTTTTGTTTTCATCAAGTAACTTCAGCATTTGCTGACGAAGTTTGTGATTTAAAGCCCTTAAAATCATAGCTGCCTTCTTTGTCTGAAGGAAATTGATCTTAACGGTTGCCTTGCCATTGTTCAAGGTGAGTGATGTTAATGGATGGTTCATGTTTTTGAGAATTGGGGGTTAAAAAAAACGTACCGTTTAGAGTATAAAGTTAAACTATTTGTTATTGATTTTACATAGTTTAAAAAATATATTTCAAATCTTTCTTTTCGAAGTATCAAAGAATTCTTTCAGATAAAATGGTTCGCTATAAGCAAGATCACTGAATTTATTTTGTATAAAAGCTTTTGCAGAAAGATGTGCAAGTTGGGCTATCTGATGTGTTGTATTAGAAAAAATGGCATTTTCATGACGAATCAAATCCTTTAACTTATTACTTCCGGTTCCGCTGAACATGATGGGCTGCTTGGTCAGTTCTGTGGCAAAGGAATATTCGTCTAATACCAATGCAAAAGGGGCTACAATATTTTGTAATTCGTTGTCATATAGTGCAGTAAATACTTCCTGCCTTCTTGCATCGATCATTGGTGCGAATAATAACTGGCTTATATCTGTTCCTTTATTTTTAGCATCTTCTATTGCTGCCAAAGCCATTACTTCTAAGGTATTGATAAGGATCAGCGGCTTCTTTAAAGCATAACAAAGTCCTTTCGCTGAAGCCATCCCCACTCTTAAGCCGGTATAACTACCCGGGCCTTGCGTTACTGCTATTGCGGCAATCGAATACGGTTTCAGGCTAAGTTCCGATAATAATTTTTTTATCGCAGATTGAACAAATGAAGCATGGTTCTTCTGCTCAGTACTTTCCTCTTTTGCCAGTATTTGTCCATCATCACAGATGCAAACACCTGCATATTCAGTAGCTGTATCAATATTTAGTATGAATGCCATTAGTTTAATTCATTTATCAAAGCGGCTGCAATACTGTATCGCTCATCCTGTTCATATAACTTTTTTAATAAGGAACATATTTTGTGCAGTCCTATCTTCTCACCCCATTCAAAAGGACCGTAAGGATAATTGGTACCCAATTTCATGGCAATATCGATCTCTTCTTTTGAACTGACTTTTTCACTCAAAGCATAATAAGCTTCATTGATGATCATGCTGATGATCCTTGCAGCGATCATTCCGGGTTCATCTGTTACAAATTTAAAATTCCATCCAAGGGCAGTCAATATCTTAGATCCTTCTTCTTTGTAAAAGTCATTACCTACGGCAACTTCTATCAAAGGTCTCATTAAAAAGCCATTCCATGCGTTAATACGAATGTAATTAACAGGAAGCTCTTTGCAGGTTGCAAAAACTGCATTGACAAAAACGGGTTGTTGAACGACAGTACTGAAACTTGCTTTTTCTTCAAATTGCAAATCAAAATAAACATCAGCTTCTATCAAATCATTTTCCATCCAGCTTATTTGAATATCTGAGGGAATGGATTTGGAAAGAAATTCTTCTTTTTGTTGTTGATCTGCCTTTACCACAATATGCATCGCTGAACAAGTTTTTACAAAAATAGGTTGCACAGTTGATGGAAATGCAGTTATTTGCCATGAATTAAAATCAAAACCATGTCAAAACAAATTATCAATACACCCAAGGCACCTGCGCCTATCGGTCCTTATAATCAGGCAGTAAAAACAGACGGCTTATTGTTTATCAGCGGACAGATAGCGATTGATCCTGCAACCAATGAAGTGATCAAAGGAACTGTTAAAGAAGAAGCCCATCAGGTAATGAAAAATCTGAAGGCCATCCTGGATGAAGCTAAACTTACATTTGAGCATGTTACCAAAACGACCATTTTTCTTAGTGATATGAGTTTGTTTGCAGAAGTGAATGAAGTGTACGGGTCTTATTTTAATGGGGACTATCCTGCACGTGAGACAGTTGCTGTTAAGGGATTACCGAAAGCTGTGAATGTGGAAATAAGTATGATCGCAGTGATAAGTCTATAAAAAGAAGTTGCCAGTCTTTAAGGTTGGCAACTTCTTTAAAATCATAGATGAATTATAATTAAGCGGGCATTATTTCATAAGTACCGTTACTGGTATTCATGATGTATACTTCGGGAACAACACCAAATTTTACATTATACGCGTCTGTAATTGAAGAAACAGTTGTATTCGTTTTCTCTTTTTCAATAAGGTTAATAGTGCATCCGCCAAATCCGCCACCCATTACCCTTGCGCCAATGATGGATGAATGTTTCTTGGCTTCATCCACTAAGAAATCCAGTTCATCACAACTCACTTCATATAATTTGCTTAAGCCTTCATGTGTTTGAAACATCAGTTTACCGAATTCTATCAGGTTATTTTCTTCCAGATATTTTCCAGCTAGTTGTGTGCGTTCAATTTCCTGTGTAACATATAAGCAACGATCATAGGTCTTTGGATCGAGTAAATCCTTTTGTTCTATTACTTGTTTTGAGGAAATATTTCTGAAAGATTTTGCATCGGTCAGTTTTGTTTTCAGCAAAGCAAGGCCTTCTTCGCATTGTTTTCTTCTCTTGTTATATTCACCGCTTGCCAGTGAATGATGCACTTTGGTATTGATGAGTACAATATCATATTTATCTAACTGTAACGGAAAATGTTTGTATTCCAACGAGGTGCAATCCAGCAATATCACATGATCTTTTTGACCGTTCAAACTTGCGAACTGATCCAT
>CAIMKO010000429.1 GCA_903841915.1 uncultured Chitinophagaceae bacterium
ATCTCCCACTGTTTGTTCGGTTGAGGTTCGGTTGAGGTTCGGTTAAGATTCGCTCATCCTTCGTTGAAGCCTAAAGAAAGGTTAAAAAATTCAAAAGAGGTTAGGAAAGGAATCAGGCGGATTTTTAAATCTCTAGCATCCCAGTGTAAACAAAAATATTACAAGGCTTTTAATTTTGCGATCATCCCTTTGGGATCGCTATTTTTAAAAACGGTATTGCCTGCAACTAAAATGTCGGCACCGGTATGTAGTATGGCTGCTGCGTTTTCGAGTGTAACGCCTCCATCAATTTCTATCAATGTTTTTAATCCTCTGTCCTTGATCATATGTTTCAGGGCACGTACTTTTCCAACAGTATGTGAGATGAATTTTTGTCCACCGAAACCGGGATTCACACTCATGATACAAACCATGTCTATTTCATGCAGAATATCGCCGAGCAGTTGAACAGTGGTATGCGGATTCAATGCAACACCAACTTTCATACCCAGTTCTTTAATTTGCTGAATGTTACGATGCAGATTAGGACATGCTTCCAGATGTACTGTTAGAATATCGGCACCGGCTTTCTTAAAGTCTTCAGCAAATTTTCCCGGTTCTTCGATCATCAAATGAACATCCAGTGTTTTGCTGGTGGCTTTGCGGATATGTTCGATCACCGGCAGGCCAAAACTGATATTGGGAACAAATCTTCCATCCATCACATCCAGGTGAAACCAATCGGCATTGCTTTCATTCAGCATCTTGCATTCGTCTTCTAATCTTAAAAAGTTGCTGGCTAATAATGATGGCGCAATGATTGGCATTTTTTATTGTTTTACTTGTTTATTGGAACGGTTTAGTTTTTCTTTTTTTATACTTTAGTTTTTACTTCTGCTAAGTTAGATCATAGGTTTCAAACAAAGCACTATTGTAATCGTTTTAAAGCTTCTTTAGCTTCTTTCAAATCCTTATCGAGCAGCAAAGACGTTTGATAGGTTTTAATGGCTTCCTCTTTTTTATTCATGGCTTCAAAACATTTTGCCTCCCAGTAATACGCATCGGCATAGGTATTATTGATCTTGGCGGCCATCTGAAATATCTTTAAAGCATCGGCGAATTGCTGATCATCATACAGAATAAATCCTTTTTCCAGATAGGCTTCCATGTAAGCGAAATTATCATTGATGCATGCATCGAATAATTGCGTGGCTTTTTGTTTATTACCGGTTCTCGCAAAATAAACGGCAGCAATAAAATTGCAGTGTGCCGAATAGTCCCTGCCCAAACGAAGATCTTGCACACGCTGACAAAGTACCAGTGCATTTTCATTTTTAGACTCGGCCAATAAGTTGGCTAATTGTAATTGCCCGTCGGGTGAAGGATAGATCTTGATGGCTTTTGTATAAGATAGAATGGCATTGAATGTGTCTTTTGAAGATTCCAACAATTTTGCCTTTCTGAACCAGAGTCCATAATTCAAACTGTCTTTTTTGATCAGCGAATCCATCTGAACAGTAGCCTCCTTATATTGATTCAAACTGTCTAATATATCCACGAGTTTTAATCGTAATCCACTGCTGTCAGGGTTCTTAGTGATCTGCTGTTCTATTTGATGCAATAGAGCCGTATTTGTCCTAAGTCTTTTTTTATCTTCCGAATTAGTAGTATCATTGTCGCAAGCTTGCAGAAAAATTATCATAACAACTGCAACAGAAATAAATTGTTTCATGCTGCAAAAATAGACGGCTTTTTGATGAATGACCATTTTTTGACAAATGCTATATAACACATACATAATTTTGACTTTTATTTTACATTTATGAAAAGACCCTTACTGATTATTTCCGCTTTTATCTTATTGAGTATTTTATCTTCTTTCAGTGTGCAGTTCTCTGTTCAGCAAAACCCAACGGACAGTGTACAATATGCCAATGAAAAGCATTTTAAGAATATACAGCAACTGACTTTTGGTGGCGACAATGCAGAAGCTTATTGGAGCTACGACGGAAAATATGTGATCTTTCAACGCACCAATCCCAAAGAAGGATTGAATTGCGATCAGTTGTTTATCGGGAAAATGCCGGAGAAGTTTGGCGATCCTTTCAAATACCATATGGTGAGTTCCGGAAAAGGAAGAACTACCTGTTCCTACTTTTTACCCGATGGGAAACATTTCATATTCGGTTCCACACATCTGGGAGCGGATACCTGTCCTCCATTACCAGATCGTTCTAAATACGGTAATAAATATATCTGGCCTCTCTATGATAGTTATGATATTTTCATGGCGGATACAAATGGAAAGATCGTCAAGCAATTGACCAAAACAAAAGGCTATGATGCAGAAGGAACATTATCTCATGATGGCAAGAAAATGATCTTTACTTCGGTACGTGATGGCGATATTGATCTGTATATCATGGATATGAAGACCGAGAAAGTAAAACGTATCACCAATACACTGGGATATGATGGTGGCGCATGGTTTAGTCCTGATGACAAGAAAATAGTTTGGCGTGCCAGCAGGCCCAAAACAAAGGCAGAGATCGATGAGTATAAGTCTTTGCTGAAAGAGAATTTGGTAGCACCTACGCATATGGAAGTATTTATTGCCAATGCTGATGGAACAGATCAGCACCAGATCACTTTCTTAGAACAGGCCAAC
The DNA here is from genome assembly GCA_903841915.1 of uncultured Chitinophagaceae bacterium. Lineage (GTDB taxonomy): Bacteria > Bacteroidota > Bacteroidia > Chitinophagales > Chitinophagaceae > CAIQDX01. Next base: position 2,648 of record CAIMKO010000429.1, read on the forward strand.
TGGGCCCCTAATTTTACACCCGACGGTAAGAATATCATTTTCTGCAGTAATCATGAATACAAATATGGCTTTCCATTTAACATGTATCTGACGGATATCAATGGCAAGGGATTGGAAAAGATCAGCCGTGACAAAGGCTTTGATGCTTTTCCTATGTTTAGCCCTGATGGTAAAAAAATACTTTTTTCGTCAAACAGAAACAATGGAGGCGGGCATGACACCAACTTATTTGTTGCGGATTGGGTAAAATAAGTACAAAATATTTGGAATATCATTTCTACATTCTACCTTAGTAGTAGAGTATATTTGTATCCAATAGCCTTTGCAAAACAGCCCCCATATTTTATTCACTTTCTAATTATACAGTTTATGAACAATGGATTATTAGGCTTGCACAGTTTATTGCGTTGGATCATTCTGTTATTGTTGATCATCAACCTTTTCAGAAGTTTGGTAAATGCAGATTCTCCTTTTACCGAGTATGATAAAAAATGGAACCTGCGCTTATTGATCTTTACGCATGTGAATATCGTATTGGGATTGTATCAATACTTTTTTGGCGAAAAGGGCTTTAGTTTTTTTACACAATTCGGTGCTGCCGTGATGAAAGATTCCTATATGCGTTTTTGGGCAGTGGAACATATTACCGGAATGATCATCGCTGTTGTACTGATCACTATTTCAAGGTCAGTTGCTAAAAAAGATATCCCGCCAATAAAGAAAAATAAAAAACTGGCAACCTTATACATCATTGCTTTGATCATCATTCTGGTTGGCTATCGGTCTCATCTGAGTGCAAAATTGCAAGTTAACATTATTCATAAAATATAACGGACGGTAGAAATTGGAAT